>CALLLY010000494.1 GCA_938008205.1 uncultured Granulosicoccaceae bacterium | reverse complement strand
CGTTCTTCGCCACCAACCCGATCAATGTCACCAGCCCTACCTGCGAATAGATATTGAGTGTCGTCGTGAAGCTGTTGGTCCAGTAAGGCAGGTTAGGATTCGGCATTTTCAGAAACGTGAATATCAACGCGCCAAACATAGCCAGTGGCACCGAACCGGCCAGAATCACAAACGGATCGCGAAAGCTATTAAACTGCGCAGCGAGTGTTAAGTAGATCAATACAATCGCCAGACTGAAAGCAGGCAGAAACTTGTTGCCTTCTAATCGCAGTTGTCGTGATTCACCGGTGTAGTCGAGGCTATAGCCTTGTGGCAGCACTTCGGCTGCTGCCGTCTCCAGAAAGGTCAGTGCTTCATCAAGCGTTTTAATGGTCACACCGCTAAGCTTGACCGCATTGAGCTGTTGGAAACGATTCAGTGCACGCGGCACAGTTTTATTTTCAAGACTTGCTATAGAACCCAGCTGAATCATGGTGCCATTGGGGCCGGCAATATAAAGATCCTCTAACTGTTCCGGGGTAAGACGATCACTGCGCAGTGCTTTCGGTATCACCTTATAGCTGCGACCATCGATATTAAAACGATTAACAAAGCCGCCGCCGAGCAACGTGCCAACATCTGCACTGACTTGCTGCATGGTTAACCCCATGTCGGCGATTTTGTCACGATCAAACACCAGCTCGGTTTGCGCCAGATCAATTTTAGTGTCGATGATCGGTGGAAACGCAAACAGCCCGGACTGAATTGCCTTTAGCTGTATTTGCTGTGCAAACCCCAGGATTTCTTCAGGCTCGGCGGTCGATGCAATAACAAACTCCACCGGAAACTGCCCGCCACCCGGCAGTGCAGGCGGAGTTACTGCGAAAATATCCAGACCACTGATACCGCTGAATTTCTGCGAAACTTCCTGCTGTACCTGAAATACGGTTCGATCACGGTCATCCCAATCGTCTAGCACCAGTCCGGCAAAGCCGCTGGTCGGGAAAGTTAGCTGAAAAGTAAACGCCGCTTCATCAATACTGCGCAGCGCTTCATCGGCCTCTGCAGTGAACATTGCTGCGCGTTCAATAGTGGAGTTACCAGGCCCGTTGACAATACCGAATACCACTCCCTGATCTTCTGTAGGTGCAAGCTCTTTGGCAGACATCACAAACATAGGTACACACAGCGCTGCGATCACAAACCAGACAAAATACACCACCGGGCGATACTTCAGTGTGCCTTCGAGTTTACGCACATACGAGCGTCGTACGCGCTCAAAACCGTTGTACACCCGCAACGCAAAACCACGCTTCTCACCATCGACCAGCAAACTGGCAGACATCATTGGCGACAACGTCAGCGCAACGATCCCCGATATGGTTACCGCGCCGGCAAGTGTAAAGGCAAACTCACGAAATAAAGATCCGGTTAGCCCGCCCTGCAATCCAATTGGCAGGTATACCGCAACCAGAGTAGCGGTCATGGCGATCACAGGCCCGGTGAGCTCACGAGCACCGAGCAACGCTGCCTGCAATCGCGACTTACCTTCGGCGATGTGACGCTCTACGTTTTCCACCACAACAATCGCATCATCCACCACCAGCCCCACAGATAAGACAATCGCCAGCAGTGTCAGCAAGTTCACGCTAAAGCCAAACAACTGAATCAGAAACACCGCACCGATAAGCGATATTGGGATAGCAACAATGGGCACCAGCACAGAACGCAACGACCCAAGAAACAGGTATATCACCAGTATGACAATAAGCAGAGTTTCGGTAAGGGTTATGATGACTTCGACAATCGAGCTTTGAATATACTCCGAGGCATCGTAAGCCATGGTTGCCTGCATACCGCTTGGCAACTCACTTTTGATACTTTCAAGTTCTTCACGCACACCGGCAATAACATCGAGCGTATTTGAGTTTGGCAGCGGCCAAATCCCCATGAAAATCGCTTCATCACCGTTATACCGAACAACGGTGTCATAGTTTTCCGAACCAAGCTCCACCGTTGCCACATCTTCTAAACGAACAACGGCCCCGTCCTGCGAACGCACTGCGAGCTGTTTAAATTCATCTACCGAGTTAAGATCGGTATTGGCTTCCAGATTAATCTGTAACAAAGATCCGGAGGTCTGCCCCAGGGCAGACAGATAGTTGTTTGCTGCCAGCGCCTGGCGCACCTGGGTTGGCGATATATTGTGCGCAGCCAGCTTGGTTGAATCCAGCCACACCCGCATGGCAAAAGTTCTGGCCCCCAGCACATCGGCGCGCTGTACACCGTCAAGCGCTCCCAGCCTGGGTTGCACCACACGCACCAGGAAGTCTGTAACCTGATTGGGCTCCAGAATGTCTGAGGTGAAGCTCAGGTAGGCTGATGCAAAGGCACTGTCGGCAGATTCAACAGAAATCACCGGCACTTCAGATTCCGGCGGTAAGTCACCGCGAACCTGCGATACTTTTGAATTGATTTCCGACAGCGCCTTGATCGGATCGTAGTTCAGTTCCAAACGCAAGTTGATGGTAGAGACGCTTTGCGCACTTGATGACTGCACGTAGTCCACACCATCGACACCGCCAACGGCGCGCTCGATAGGCGTGGTAATAAATCCACGCACCAGATCAGCACTGGCACCGACGTACGCTGTTGTGATGGTGACAACAGCATTATCACTACGCGGGTACTGACGAACGGTAAGACCACGCAGTGCCTGAATACCTGCAATAAGAATCAGCAGGCTCACAACAATGGCTAGTACCGGGCGACGAACAAAGATATCCGTAAATTTCATCGTTTATGACTCCGGCGCTATGTGTTGTCTGGCTTCGGTGTCATCGAAGGTTCAATCTTTCCTTCTTCATTCAACACCACACTGGCTCCGTTGCGAAGTTTAAATACCCCCTCACTGACCACACGCTGTCCGGCTTCAAGCCCTTTGGTTACCGCCACAAAATCCCCGCGCCGCTCACCGAGCTGCACAAACTGTTGCCGGGCAGTTAAGCCACCGCCATCAGCTTCTTCCAATACAAACACTGAATCACCGTAAGTGGCAAAACTCACCGCCGTTGCCGGCACCGTGATGACCGGGCTTTTCTCCGGCAACAGCACTTCCACCCTGGAGTACATACCGGGTAACAATCCTGACTGCGCCGCTGAGTCACCCAGTGAGTCCAGCGTTGCCTGCACCAGCACTGATCGAGTCACGCTGTCTATCTGTGTGTTGATGGCATTGATTTTTCCATCGAACGACTGATCGGGTGCGGCATCGGTGGTGAGACGAATCGGGAAACCGGAGGCCACCTTCGCCAGTGCCTGCTGCGGCAATGAAAAGTTCACCAGCATCGGGTCTACCGCCTGCAGAGACACGATAGAAACACCGGCGGAAACATCCTGCCCGACATCCACCAGACTCAGGCCAAGACGGCCACTGAACGGTGCAACAATCTGCTTCTTGTCGATGGCAACCTGGATGCCGTCGAGCTGTGCCTGTGCCGAACGCTGTTGCGACTGCGCGGCATCAAACTCTGATCTGGACAGTACCTTGTTGTTGTACAGACGTGAAACCCGTTTAAAATTACTGTTTGCCAGGTTCAGTGCCGATTGTGCCTGACCCAACTGACTGCGCTCGGACGACACATCCTGCTGCACCAGAATGTCGCCCGCTCTGACACTTTCACCACCATTAAACCGCAACCGCTCAACGCGGCCCGGCGCTTCGGCTGTGATCATTATTCCCTGACCCGCTTCCAGCGTACCGATAGCATTAATCGAGTTTTCCCACTCAACAGCTTCAACTGTTGCGGAAGCAACCGTTGTCGGCGGCGGACGCATTTCCTCACCTGCAGCGATCAGTGCGCCGATCTGCAAACCCTTGATACCGCCCAACGCACCGATGAGCAAAAGTAAACCGAAAATAGTGAGAATAAATCGCTTTATCATAAAATTATTATTGGTCTGAGTGCACGCAGCGGGAAGTCGCCCGGATACAGGGTGTTTAAAAGCATAGTAGACATATTACGGGGTAACTAAGTAAAACCCCCAATACAACTGACGAATTAAATCAGCCCTTAGGAATCTAATCGGGAATTAATGCGGTGGCTGACTCTGTATGTATCTACAACTTGCGTGAACGTGCGATTAAACGCATGCCAGCCAATCCTGTATCCCGCCGGATTGCAGCTCACGCAAATCGATAGCGTCTGCACTACTCTACGCACTTCGATTCGTGTTCAGATCATTGACAGCGTTGGTGGAATCGCAGCTACAGGCAAAGGCAGGGGTCCTTCAGTGCATCAACTCATCCACTGACCACCATCGACATTATAGGTTTGCGCGACCACGTACTGCGAGTCGTCAGAGGCGAGAAATACTGCCATACCGGTCAGATCAGAAGCGGTGCCCATTCTGCCGAACGGAACCGTTTCCCCGACTTCCTTTTTCTTTTGTCCCGGCGCTTTGTTTTCGTACTTTGCAAAAAATGCATCCACACCATCCCAATGCTCGCCATCGACCACTCCGGGGGATATCGCATTCACATTGATTCCGTGCTTAATAAGATCAAGACCAGCAGACTGGGTTAAAGAAATGATTGCAGCCTTTGTCGCACAATACACGGCAACCAGTGGCTCGCCGCGCCTGCCTGCCTGACTTGCCATATTAATTATTTTGCCACCCTGCCCGCGGGCAATCATATGCTTCGCAACAGCCTGCAAAGTGAACAGCGACCCGGCAAAATTTACCGAAAAAACCCGATCGTAATCCTGCCTGCTAATTTCAACAATTGGTGCTGCTGTAAATAAGGCAGCATTGTTAATCAGAATATCTATATGGCCGAGTTTTTCGATAGTTTCAGATACCCCGGCATCGATACTGGCTTGCTGAGTTACATCCATACGTACCGCAACAGCGCTATCACCCAGTTCCGTTGCCGTTTTCTGTGCCGCTTCAATATTAATATCGGCGATACATACTTTCGCGCCCTCCTTTATATACGCCTGGGCAAAGGCCTTTCCAATGCCCCGTGCAGAACCCGTAATCAATGCCGTTTTGCCAGCCAGACGATTCATTGAATCTTCACCCATTATTTGTCAATCCTGAAAATACAAATTGCAACAACTGTACGCATTGCCGACTTTGCATCAGTGATTCAAAACCTTTGCTGCAGGCTCTGGCAGGGTCGGTTATACAAGTTGTACCACCGCATAAAAAACAACGACCAGAAATCAGAACAAAAAATCTGCCATTACAGTTTGTGCGGTAAACTTAATTTATCATACCCCGACATGCCTTACGAAATTCGACAACTTCAACGAGAATCCCATGTCGCAAGCAACAATCATCGCCGTCGGTGAATTACTTGTTGAGTTTGTTTCCCATCAAAAGGGATGCGAATTGCAAAAGCTCGCAGACTACTCCGGCCC
>CALLLY010000493.1 GCA_938008205.1 uncultured Granulosicoccaceae bacterium | reverse complement strand
TACGCAGTCTTTGTGAGCCTGGAAGTCTGGCACCGGGTTGTTCATCAATAGCACTGGACAGTGCATCAAGGCGTTGCCAGAATAAATCATCAGAGAAAGTGGTTGGATCGATGACGGTATAGAACTGACCAAGATGATGTGGCGGCCCTTCGGGTACTTTTAGGCCGCTGACGTTCAACGAAGAAACACTGCCTGTCAGTGCTGAGGCGAGTATTTCAGTCATAAGTCCAAAGCCGTAGCCTTTGTAGCCTCCGGTAGATACCAGTGAGCCTTTTATTGCAGCTTTTGGATCTGTAGTCGGGTTGCCGTTTTCATCGACTGCCCAGCCCAAAGGAATGTCTTCACCGGCACTGGCTGCCATAGTGATTTTACCTAACGCGACTGCACTGGTGCTTTGATCAAATTGAAAGGAAACACCACCATCTTTAGCCGGAATAGCCATTGCTATCGGGTTAGTTCCTAACACAGCACGATTTCCCCCCGGCGGAGAAACAACAGCTGATGCGTTGGTGAAGCCAATACCAATGAACCCTGCATTAGCCAGTTGCTCGGTAAAAAAGCCCAGTGAAGTACAGGTGTGTGCGTGCTTAACGGCAAAGGCACAGGTGCCTGCTTTGCGGGCTGTGTCGATTGCAAGCTCAAAGCCGCGAGTGAAGGCAGGCTGGGCAAAACCGGATTGTGCATCGACCAGTACACTGGCGGTTCGCGGCTGACTGACCACAGGTTCGGCACTGCCATCGACCCTGCCGGTTTGCAGTTGTTTGCAGTAGCTTTCCAGATAATACAGTCCACAGATCAGGTTGCCGTTTTCTTCAGCCACTCTAACCGCTCGTGCAACCTCAGCGGCAATCCAGTCTGTAGCGCCATGTTTGATCAGTGCGGTCGTGGTGACGGATTCTATATCGTCGAGTGAGACGGTGGTGCTGCTCATGAAATCTGTTCTCGTAAAACTGGTTGGATGAATTGTCTTGTGAAGATCGAGGTTGGCCTGGCTACTATCCGTAGAGAGAAATCTCCCGTAAGCGCCGGATGATAAAAACCGATGTGATGTTGGTTAGTAACCAGGAACCCGAAGCGTGAGCGAGGCTAACCCCGGTATTTCAACTCGCTGACGCTTCGGGCTACTCAACTTCACTTAAAAACCGGGCTTTTGCAATACCTCAATCGGGCGGGTGATAGTGAGCTTTTAACGATATCTTAAACCGGCGGCAAAGGATGGTTAGATCAGTTCCTGTTCTTCAAGCACCTTGCGCGCAACGCGAAAGCACTCCAGTGACTGAGGAACACCGCAGTAAATACCGATAACGTGAATAATGGCACGAATCTCTTCGACGCTGACGCCATTATTGATCGCTCCGCGGCAGTGGATTTCCCATTCGTGCATTTTTCCCAGTGCACCGATCATAGACAGGTTCATCATCGAGCGGGTTTTTGCGTCGATGGTGTCGTCACCCCAGCCGAAGCCCCAGCACCAGGCAGTCATGGCTTCCTGGAACGGTCGGGTAAAGTCATCCGCTGCTGCCAGATTTTTTTCAACGTACTCGGCACCAAGAGTGCCCTTGCGTTGTTTTAATCCTGTTTCAAACAGATCGTTGTCCATCGTGTTTATCCTGTGTTGTTGTGAAACTTACATTGACATGACTTGGTACGACAGACTAGTCGAAATAATGGCCGTCGGTATTACGCATCCATTGCTGCAGGGTAGCAATTGAGTGTTCCGAGTCTACCCCGCCGGCCGGATCTATAACCAGTGGCCCGGGCTTGTAACCGCGGCTTTTCAAGCCTTGCTGTACAGATTCGACCAGGCCGATGTCTTCTGCAACGGTGGTGTCGCGATCCTGTTGCGCCAGTGATTCTATTGTGCGATCTGCTTTACCCTCTACACTATACCAGCCACGCCATAGCACCACGTGATCAGCGTCGATAGCGCGCCAATGATAGGTGTTGAGAATATTGCCCGGGTATACCTGAAACGAAAAAAGCGGCCATAAAAACCATGAAGAATAATCGCCGGCGTGGGCGTTGGCGTCGAGGTTAATCGGGTAAGTCATTTTATCAAGGTTTTGACATTCAGTCGTATGCCGCAGGCAATAGCCTTGTGGTTGAATGTCGTAGGTTTCAGGTTTAACAACGCCGGTTGCAAAAGTACGATGATTCAACTTGCAGTGGTAGCACTCAGAATAGTTTTCAACTGAAACTTTCCAGTTACATTGTTCGGGCACTTCTACCCATTGCAGTGGTTTGAGTTGATTAATGTCGGGTACATAATCTGCGAGTTGGTCACGCACGTTTGGAAACCAGTGATCCATAGGTAGTGCGTTTGTGTCGAGATTAACAAAGATAAAACCATGAAAATTCTCAACGCGAACTTCGGTAAGGCAGATGTTATCGATATTAAAGCCACTGACTGCCTTAATGTTAGGGCCTGCACGCAACTTACCGGACAGATGGTAGTTCCAGGCGTGGTACGGGCAGGTGATCAGGCGGGTATTGCCGGACCCGGTTAACAGCCTGTGTGCACGATGCTGACACACGTTGTAAAAACACTTTAAGTCTTCTTTGTCATCGCGTATGCAAAAAAGCGATTCACCGGCAAGATCAAACGTGAAGTAGTCGCCCGGGTTTTGCAGTTCTGAAGCGTGCCCCGCAAACTGCCAGGTTCTGGCCAGCAAGCCGCGTTGTTCTGCTTCAAAAATACTGGCGTCAGTGTAGTAACGAGCGTCCAGTGACAGCAAGGGAGAATTAGTCATGAGTCTGCTTCTGCGTGGTAAATGCCGAGTGCGTGGCGTCTTTCGTGAAAGTGTTTGATGTTGGCGATGACCTCGGCCGGAGCATCTGCAATGACAAATGCCATCAGGGTTTCAAGCAGTGCGGCAGCCGCCACAATAGAGGTGAAAAATTGCGGTGTCTCTGTACACACGACAAACCCGTGTTCAGATCCGGCAATCACCGGGGCTGCGGCACTATCGGATAATCCTATGATCTTGACACCTTGCTCTCTTGCCACGTTAACCGCTTCGACAACCTCGCTGCGATACGGTTTAAACGTAATGGCCAGCAGTACATCGCGTTCATCAGCACGTGCCAGTTCGTCTATCGCGAGTGTGCCATCGCGCGGTATTGAACACACGTTGTCCAGCGCCATTTCAGCAAGGTAGCTGAAGTTTCTCGCCAGTGCATGGTTTAGCCCGACGCCAAGCACAAACACGCGCCTTGCCCCGACAATCGCATCGGCTGCTGCCTTGAGGGTCTGGGCGTCGGTGTCACTCAACGTGGTTTCAACGTTAGCAAGCGTGGTGCTTGCCATATCCGCGTAGAGCGCACCAAGATTGCCGGTGCGTGAAAGGCTTTGCAGCCAGGCGGCGCGGTCCTGGAAGTTGCTGGTGCCGCGGCGAATCTGCTCTCTGAAGGGTTCGCGGAAATCATCGTAGCCGTCAAACCCGCAGCTGCGTGCCATTCGCACCAGTGTATTGGGTTTTACCTGTGCCGCTTTCGCGAGCTCGTTAATAGAGCTGATGCTGATATCACTCGGGTGTTCCAGTAACCAGCTTGCCGCCTTGTGCAGCTGCGGTGTCATATCGCCAAGTTTGTTCGACAACAGATTGAGAATCTGTGGAGCGTCGAGTGAGGTTGGTACAGTCATACGAAAATCTGTTTGAAATTGTACTGTTGTACAATATACTCGCCGCAACTGCAAACGAGACAACATCATGGCAGAACCAACGGCGCAGGTTCCTCAAGCTGCGCGGGTAGTGATCGTCGGAGGTGGGGTGATGGGCTGCAGCCTGGCCTATCACCTGGCGCATGAGGGTTGGCGCGATATTGTGCTGCTTGAAAAGGCAGAGCTGACTTCCGGTTCTACCTGGCACGCGGCCGGGCAAATTACCCATTCCACTTCCAGCTTCAGCCTAGGTAAATGCGTCGACTACAACATCGGCCTGTACTCCGGAGCGTTGGAAAAAGAAACCGGTCAGTCAGTCACCTGGCACGGCTGCGGCTCTTTCCGGGTTGCCTACACCGAAGATGAGATGGACTGGCTGCGACACACCTTAAGTGTGGCAACCGCACTGGGTTTTAACATCGAACTGGTCGGTCCCGGCCGCATTACCGAACTGCATCCGTTTTATAACGTCGATGGAATTCTAGGGGCTTTGTATACCCCGGATGATGGGCATGTCGACCCGTCGGGGGTGACTCAGGCGATGGCCGCCGGTGCCAGACAGTTAGGTGCCACCATTATCAGGCGGTGCCGTGCAACCAATATTGTGCAACTTGAAACCGGTGAATGGCGAGTGAGCACGGAACACGGCGACATACTCTGTGAGCATGTGGTTAATGCGGGAGGCACCTATGCCAGACAAATGGGAGAGTGGAGTCACCTGCAGTTGCCGATGACGTCGATGACGCATCATTACTTTGTGACCGACACGGTTTCGGAGTTTCAGGACCTTGCTACTGAGTTACCTGTTATCCGCGATGACAAACAAGTATCTGGCTACATTCGAATGGAGCAGAAATCCGGCTTGATTGGTATCTATGAAAAAACCAATCCGAATTCTGTATGGGAAGATTACTGTCCGTGGGAAGCCGAGAACGAGTTGTTTGCACCTGACTATGATCGCGTTATGCCGTGGCTTGAAAATGCTCTGGTAAGAATGCCGGTACTTGCGGGTTACGGCATAAAACGCGATGTACATGGTGCGATTTCACATCCACCGGATGGCAACCCGTTAATTGGTCCTGCCCCTGGTGTGAGGAACTACTGGTGTTGTTGTGGCACACAAATCGGTATTGGCTGGGGACCCGGATTAACGCGGGAACTGGCGCGCTGGATGGTGCATGGTGCGGCAGATATCTCGATGCGTGATTATGATCCGCGTCGCTTTGGTGCGTATGCCGATAAAAAATATCAAGTGGTCAAAGCCAAAGAAGACTACTGCCTTAGACACGAAATTCCGTTCCCGCACTTTAATCGCCTACTTGGGCGGCCGGTAAAGCCGGGCCCGCTATATAATAAGCTGCAGCAAAAGGGGGCCGTGTTTGAAGAGGTGTACGGTCATGAAAGACCAAGATGGTTTGCCGCCGACGGCAGTGATGCTATCGATCATTACTCGTTTAAGCGTAACATGGTGCATGACGTAGTCGCACGCGAAGTTGCTGCGGTAAGAAAGGCGGTTGGCATTATGGATGTCACCGCATTCACAAAAGTAGAAGTCAGTGGTAGTGACGCTCGTGATCTGCTGGACGGGCTGGTGGCCAATCGACTGCCGTCTCGTGATGGCTCTGTCATTCTTACCCATTTTCTGAACGAGCGCGGTCGAATTGAAGTAGAGGCGACTATTGTTCGGCTGGATCAGCAGAGTTACTACCTTGTGTGTGCAGCCTTTTTTGAACAACGACTGCTGGATCACTTATCGCGATACCGGGGAACTTATCAGGTAGATATAATCAATTTGTCTTCACAGTGGGGTGCGCTGGCTTTACAGGGGCCGAAAGCGAGAAAGGTGCTCGCGCAATGTACCGATAGTCCACTGGATAATGACAACTTTCGATGGCTATCTGCGCAAACCCTATCGATTGCCGGACATTCGGTGCTGGCGGTACGGATGTCGTATAGCGGTGAACTGGGCTGGGAGCTACATGCACGGAACGATGCCATGGGTGATGTTTACGATGCACTATGGTCCGCGGGCGTAGCACATGGCATCACAGACTACGGTTCATTTGCAATGAACATCATGCGCATGGAAAAAGGTTTC
>CALLLY010000492.1 GCA_938008205.1 uncultured Granulosicoccaceae bacterium | reverse complement strand
ATGATAAAGGTATCAACAGAAGAAGAGATCATTACAGCTCGTTGCCGACTTAGGTATCCGACAAAAAAGGATTTTCCTGAGATCTGGACCGCAACCCGTTATCCGGGATTCAATGAAGGCATGACCTGGGATCCTCCGGATAGTATGGAAGATCTTCACGCGCCGCTGGAACGCAGCCATATCAACTGGGCTGAAGGTACCGCTTTTGACTGGACAGTGGAAACCAGAAAAGATGCCAAATTTATAGGTCGCGTTGGTTTATACCAAACGGAAAACCCGCAGGAGTGGTCACTTGGGTACTGGACCCACCCGTCCCGGCAAAAACAGGGCTTCGCAACAGAAACAGCGATAGCGGTGGTCGAATTCGGATTTTCCAGACTTGATGCCACTCGTATAATTGCCGCACACGCAACCTGGAATGCAGCAAGCGGCAAGGTACTTTGTCGCGCGGGCATGAAAAAAACAGGCTTCAACCCAAAGGGCTTTAAGAAGTCCGGCAAATGGGTGGAAGAATTCGAATACGAGATTGTTAAGTCCTGACAAGCTAAAGACCTTTATGAAACACTGGCAGCGATTGATAGGTAAACTAGTTGTTACGATAGAAAACAGTTAGCCTGGCGGTTTGCCGAACCAGGTTGACCTCACCAAATTCCACATGCTGAATATCCAGTCCTGTTTTCTCGCAAAGATCAGATATTAAGGCATCTGAGTTTTGCGGTTTTAGCAGATCCAGTTCGTTATACAGGATTTTCCTGGTTGAGTAACCGGCACGGGCGGCCGTTATTTCCGCGACCAGGATTATGCAGATAACCAGTATATTTAAAACTACAACAAAGACTGTAAAGCTGGAAGAGAGATACAGCGTGTTCATAAACGGAACAGTGATAAAAACAAAAATATAAGTCATTTGTTTTAGCGGAATGATCTCGGTCCGGTACCGTAGCAGCGAGAAAATCGCAAAAAGTCCGAACCCCACGCCAACAGAGAGTTCAATATCACGCAGCAACGCGGAAATGAACACCATTAGTACACTGAAGGTATAGAAGGTAAATATATAGTAGCTGTTTGACTTATTATAACGACGATAAATGAGCTCTACTATCGCAGTTACAACAGCTGCATTCAGAACAAACGCAGGAAATAGGAGTTCTATCATGTGCCATGACCACTGCTGTGGAAGAATTCAGTATGCATTTCTTGATTTTTTAGTAACTTGCAAAATGAAATTTCTGCTTACTGATTCGCATATAGTAACGTATTTCCAAATAGGTTTGCATAACAGTTGAATTGGCATTGTAGGGCTAACCACATGAATGTGTCGCTTGAATTGGCTCCATTGTAAGAACGAAGCCCGCTGTCGGGGTTGATACGTCGATATCCAGTACCAACTGGTAAACTATAGACTGGACTTCAATTCGGTGAAACCATACATAGCTTGGATAAGAGCAATCAATATGTAGCATATCATCCTGTCAGTGGCCTTGATATTTAGCGCATCTACCGCCACTGCCGCCGGCACATATTACGAATCAGACGCAGAGCTTAAATCTGCAAAAAAGTTGTTATACCAGGAGCGTTACACAGAAGCTATCGGCATACTAAAAGATACCGTTGCCAGTGAGCCTGACAACGCTGACGCCTGGAACCTGCTCGGTTATGCCGAGCGTAAAACAGGTAACCTTAAGCAATCAGCCGTAGCGTACAACAAAGCACTTGGCATTAACCCGAACCACAAAGACGCACTGGAATATCAGGGTGAACTATTTCTAATGCAAGGGGATATTGCAGCCGCGCAAGAAAATCTTGCAAAGCTACAATCACTTTGCCCGAACGGGTGTGAGCAGGTCGATATGTTGATGGAAGCTATTGCTTCGCAATAATCAATCCCCTTGTAAGCTCATCTAAGCCAGACCATTCCGAGCTTACAAAATACACATTATGATCATGGCCCATGACAATCCTTAGTACCTGGGCCATAACAAATAGTAACTCTGCAACCCTTAAAAACTAACCCACGCTCCATCCCTGGCGGATGAACGAACACAGGCATCAATAAACTGCACCCCGCGCAAGCCATCGTGTACGGTTGGGTAAACTACATCGGCCGCCGCTTTGTTGCCATCACGCGCAGCGACAATTGCCTCGGCAGCTTCAGAATAAATATTGGCAAACCCCTCAAGGTAGCCTTCAGGATGACCCGGCGGTATACGACTCATACGGGCGGCAGCCTCACCTGCGCCGGCACCGTTTCGGGTTAACAACCGCTTTGGCTCACCGAACGGTGTATACCACAAGTAATTGGGATCTTCCTGCGCCCACTCTATGCCACCTTTATCTCCATAGATTCGAATACGCAGAGCATTTTCATTACCGGGTGCTACCTGACTTGCCCAAAGCATGCCGCGCGCGCCACCACTGTAGCGCAGCATGACATGTGCATTGTCATCGACTTTTCTGCCATCGACAAATGCCTGTATGTCTGCACAGAGGCTCTCGACTTCAAGACCACTGATAAAACAGGCAAGATTAAACGCATGGGTACCAATGTCACCGGTACAGCCTCCGGCACCGGATCGCTCAGGATCTGTGCGCCACTCGGCCTGTTTGAAATCCTGTTCTACCGATAACCAGTCCTGTGGATATTCGACCTGTATGACACGCAAATTACCCAACTCTCCGCTGGCAACCATTTCACGGGCGTGTCTGACCATCGGATAACCGGTGTAATTATGCGTGAGAATAAACAGGGCATCGGACTTTTCAGCAGCCGCAACCAGCTTTTTTGCATCCGGCAACGTTGAGGTTAATGGCTTATCACAGATCACGTGAATACCGCGTTTTAGAAACTCTATAGACGCTTTGTAGTGCACATGATTGGGTGTGACGATAGACACTGCCTCTATGCCGTTTTTGAGGCGAGCCTCTCTGATGGCCATGGCTTTGAAGTCATCATAAATACGGTCTGCAGCAAGGCCAAGAGCTCGACCTGAAGCCTGTGACTTTTCAGCCGTTGACGACAACGCACCGGCAACCAGCTCGTACCGATCATCGATACGCGACGCGATTCTATGCACGCCGCCGATAAACGCATCGTTACCACCACCGACCATACCTAATCGGATGCGTTCAGCTACACCGGCTTCGTTCTGGTTTCCCTCAATAGCCATGACCTATCCTCTCAAGAAATACCAAGCATTTTCTTATTGGCAGCTTCATCGGTTCCACCATCCGCAAAATCATCAAAAGCACGTTCGGTCACCCGAATGATGTGATCGGAAACAAACGCTGCACCTTCTCTGGCGCCATCTTCAGGATGCTTGAGGCAGCACTCCCATTCAACAACCGCCCAGCCATCAAAATCATTGGCTGCCATTTTTGCAAATATTGCCGCGAAATCAACCTGACCGTCTCCCAGAGAACGAAAGCGCCCGGCCCTGTCAGTCCACGACTGATACCCCGAATACACGCCTTGTCTGCCAGTTGGATTAAACTCGGCATCCTTAACATGAAACATTTTGATTCTGTCTTTGTAGATATCGATGTTGTCGATGTAGTCGAGACACTGCAGCACATAGTGAGACGGGTCGTACAACATGTTGCAACGCGAATGATTGTTCAGCCGCTCAAGAAACATTTCAAAAGTGACTCCGTCGTGTAAGTCTTCACCCGGGTGTATTTCGTAACAGACATCAACACCGCAATCATCAGCATGATCAAGAATCGGCTTCCAGCGTTTAGCCAGTTCATCGAAGGCTGTTTCGATCAGTCCCGCGGGACGTTGCGGCCATGGATACACATAAGGCCATGCAAGTGCACCAGAAAACGTTGCATGCGCGCCAATGCCAAGGTTTTTAGAAGCGCTGAGTGCCATTTTTACCTGATCTACCGCCCACGCCTGTCGCGCCTGTGGATTGCCGTGTACTGACGGATCAGCAAAGCCATCAAAAGCGGTATCGTAAGCGGGATGCACGGCAACTAACTGTCCCTGCAGGTGAGTGGAAAGTTCAGTCACCTCTACTCCGTTGGCAGCGGCAACCCCTTTGATCTCATCGCAATAGTCTGTAGATTCTGCTGCTTTGGCAAGATCAAACAATCGAGCATCCCAACTGGGAATCTGTACCCCTTTATAACCGCAGTCTGCCGCCCATTTAGTAATACTATCCCATGAATTGAATGGCGCATCGTCTCCGGCGAACTGCGCAAGAAACAGCGCTGGACCTTTGATAGTTTTCATTCTGTCTTTCCTTCTTTAAAGCCTTCAGTTATTTTTTGCCAAACCTTCAAACACTCGAGCCACTGCTTCTGCACCGGGATCGTTGTTGCCGATCAGATTATCTTCCGGCACGTAGGCCGCCCTACCTGCTTTGGCACGGCCAATAGTCGCTGTGTTGTCTGCACCGGTGCGTGCGGCAGTAGCAGCGCCGGGCAATCCACCCGACAGCGCAGCCAGCGCCGGTTGCAAGGCATCAATCATGGTGCGATCACCTACCACTGCACCCCCTACCTCACTCACGCGCTCAAGTCCCTTCAGCAATGCATCTTCAACGGTTGCAC
>CALLLY010000491.1 GCA_938008205.1 uncultured Granulosicoccaceae bacterium | reverse complement strand
GCCGGTGATCTTGAGTCTTCCTACTACACGGTCGCCCGCAACAGTGGTGGCTCGGTGGTGGTAGACAGAGAACCGGTTAAATTTACCCGCGTGAAACCCGGTGAGACTTTGCTGCCCGCAAACGAACCTGAAAGTCTGGTAGGTTAATATGATTTCAATAGACGTTATCCAAAGTACCGCTGAACAATTAATGGACAAGGCCGCCATTGAAATTCCGGAGGATTACCACAATGGCTTAAGGTCTGCTGCCAAAGTTGAAACCGGTAGTCTTTCCGGATATGTAATCAAGGCCATGCTCGACAACTACGACGCTGCAAAAGAAGATCGTTGCGCCATGTGTGGCGATACCGGCACACCGCGCTGGTATGTGAAAATGGGTAACGAAACCACGATTGAAGGCGGGCCGATTGCACTCGAAGCAGCTTTGCGGCGGGCGACTGCAAATTCTACTCATCGTGTGCCATTGCGTCCCAACCGGGTACATCCGCTGTGGCGTACCGATCACAATAACAATGTCGGTATCGGTGCCCCTGAAATCGAATACGGTTATGAACCCGGCGGTGAATGGATCGATCTGATCACTGTGCACAAAGGCGGGTTGTTTGGTACAGACTATCGGATGTTGTTTCCTTCAGACGGTATAGAAGGGATCAAACGCTTCTATCTGGATACTCTGGTAGCGTTTGGTAAACGCGGGCTGGCTTGTCAGCCGGCGATCATCGGTATTGGTTTAGGTGGTTGTAAAGATACCTGTATGGTGCTGGGTAAAAGAGCTGCCTGTCTGCGTGTTGTCGGTTCTAAAAATCCCGATCCGAAAATCGCCGAGCTGGAAGCTGAATTTAAAGAGCTGGGTAACTCGATTGGTATGGGGGCGATGGGTTTTGTGGGTAAGTCTATGGTGATCGACTGTCACATAGAGGTGGGATACTGCCATACCGGGGGTATGCAAATGTCGATGCATGCATTTTGTTTATCGTCGCGTCGGGCGGTTGCGCGCATTTATGCCGACGGCCGGGTTGAGTATCGAACAGACCCGGACTGGTTTACCGATTATCAGCGCCGTGAAACGGTAGAGTGGCCGTTAAGTACGCACGCAACATTATCAGAAGCGCCGGGTGGCTGAGATGAAAATACGTGAAGTGCAATTAAGTACCACACCGGATGAACAGGCCATTGCTGACCTTAAGCTTGGTGATATTGTTTATCTAACCGGACTTTTGTATACCGCCCGAGAAGGGGTTTATACCAGAGCACTGGAAAATCAGGCAAACCTGCCACTGGATTTACCCACAGAGAGTGCGGCTAATTTTCATTGTTCACCTGCTGCCACTATTCGTGAAGACGGCTCTTTTGATATGGGGGCTGTCACTGCAACTGCATCGTTCCGGTTTGCCAAGTGGCTGCCGCAGTGGATGCAAAAAACCGGCGCGAAACTCATTATCGGAAAAGGCGGTATGAGTTCGGAAGCCTACAAAGAATACTTTGTCCCAAACGGTGCAGTGTATCTTTCAACCGTGGGGTATGGGACAGGCGCGTTGCTGGGTCGTGGTATAGAAAAAGTGGAAGCCGTTTACTGGCACGAGGAACTGGGGCTGGCTCAGGCCATGTGGGTGATTCGTTGCAACAAGATGGGGCCTTTTATCGTGGCTTCTGACCTTGATGGTAATTGCTTGTTCGAACGCGAGAACAAAAAGATCGCAAAAAATCTTGATAAGGTTTATGAAGGTACCAGACCTGCTGTACTGAAACGATTTGGGGAAACTGACGACAGGGAAGACGAGCTGATTGGGTAGCCGGGTATTTGGGCTTACTCTCAGAACCTGTTTTAATTTGTTGCGCTGGGCCCCCGGTGATCCGCATCTCAAAGCAGGCTCTGCCGCGATTGATGCCGGTGTTGCTCCATCTGAGGTTGTGGCTGATATTGACGGAGATGCAAGAACCGTAAGCTGGGACGTTGGCGCTGATCAATACGTGGAGTAGGTAGTGGGACAGTAGCCTCGTGAGTAAACTCAGCTAACGCCCTGAGCAGGCCATGTTAAACTGACAATCAGAAGTCATTGAATTTACACGGCACTTTTTGTGAGGGTAAGGCGGTTGACTGGCGATGGCGCAATTGATTCCCGCGGGGCGGATGTTCTAATAGCAAAGCTGGCCGAGGCAGGCGTGGATAAAATCTTCGCGTTGTCCGGTAACCAGATCATGCCTGTCTTCGATGCCTGTATTGATTCAGGTATCGAGATTATTCATACCAGGCATGAAGCGGCGGCGGTGTATATGGCGGAAGCCTATGCGCAAGTCAGTGGCAAACCGGGTGTTGCGTTGGTAACTGCCGGAGCTGGTGCCGGTAACACGGTTGGCGCTTTGTTCAGTGCATCAGAATCCCAAACCCCGCTGCTACTGCTAAGCGGAGACTCCCCGCTGTCGCAGGATACTAAAGGCGCGTTTCAGGAGCTTGATCAAGTCTCCATGACCCGCACCGTTACGCGCTGGTCGCATCGAGTAACCGCTGCTGAAACAATTAGCGAAGATATCTCTAATGCTTTAGAGACTGCTGCAGGCCCGCATTCGGGTCCGGTGCATCTGGTGTTACCTGTCGATGTGCTAAATCAACAAACCACTCGTTGTGTTGCACGAACCCGCACAAACAAGGCTGCTGAGGATTTTTCGGTGCAGCCAATCGTTGATCTGCTGGCTGCAGCGAAAAAACCGTTAATCGTTTGTGGGCCGCCGTTATCGAATACCCGCCAACCTGGACTGGTCGGTCAGTTAACCGCGTCAACCGGCGTGCCTGCCGTAGTTATGGAAAGCCCCAGAGGACTCAATGATCCTTGTCTCGGGGCGATCAAAACTATTATTCATGAGGCAGACGTGATTGTGTCTCTGGGTAAGCGAATAGACTTTAGTATTGGCTTTGGCAACGATACGCACTGTGATTGGGTTGTTGTTGCAGGCAGTACCCGGATGATCGAGCAGGCACAACAGAATCTCAAAGACAAGCTTGCGTGTTCGGTGTTAGCGAATCCACTTCAAGTTGCTAGTGCGCTGGTTAACGAAAGTGCTATAACAAATTACGACGCCTGGCCTGGCCGTGTTCAGGAACA
This sequence comes from uncultured Granulosicoccaceae bacterium, assembly GCA_938008205.1. Lineage (GTDB taxonomy): Bacteria > Pseudomonadota > Gammaproteobacteria > Granulosicoccales > Granulosicoccaceae. Next base: position 289 of record CALLLY010000491.1, on the reverse strand, counting down.
AGTTTTACAGCGTGGCGATCCTATACCCGCTACGCCTGGTAAAATAGCACCAACTGAACTGTGTGCAGCGCTGCAGGAAGTTATCGATCAAAGTACTGATCCGGTGTTGATCTGTGATGGTGGAGAATTCGGTCAGTGGGCACAGGCATGTCTCACCGCACCAAGACGCGTCATCAATGGATTGTCCGGTAGTATTGGTGGTGGCGTTAACTATGGAATCGGTGCCGCGACCGCCTTACCGGGGAGTACTGTATTTGTACTCAGCGGCGACGGTTCCCTAGGGTTCCAT
>CALLLY010000490.1 GCA_938008205.1 uncultured Granulosicoccaceae bacterium | reverse complement strand
GTTGAGTTCGTCTCTGGCCGAATCTCGCGATGCGCTTAACACCTCAAGCTGCGAGTTCAGATTGCCAACACGATTTTCAAAGTCATCAACCTTCGCTTGCAGAGCATCGGCACGCTCCGCATTTGCTGCCTTGGCCTGTTCCGCTTCTTCGAGACGGCCTTTGAGGCTGCCTGCTTCATCGGTGAGCTGTCGCAGTTGTTCCTGTAGTCCTTCTGCATCACGCGCTGCTCTGGCAACTGTCTCACGCTCGGTTTCAATCAACCCTGACAGATAATCACGTTCCTTGGTCAGCTCATCTGATGCGGCCGTGAGGTTGTCACGCTCCGCAGCCAGGGCTTCACTGGCAGCGGCAGCTTCGTCTAGCTTGGCCTGCAACTGATCACGTTCTTCACTGACCGATGCATTTTTAGCATTGAGCTCATCAAGAGAGGCCTGCAATGACTCGATACGTGAACGGTTATCGCCACCCATCTTTTCCATCTCTGCCTGTAGCAACTGCTTTTCGTTGGCCAGCCCGTCAAGTTGGGTTTTCATTTCACCTAACTGCTCACTCAATACACCGAGCTTTGATTGGCCTTCAGCAAGATTTGCCTGAACCCCGTCACGCTCACTGGCGAGATTGTCTCTTGCCAGCGTCATTTCGGCCAAACGTTGTTCCATATCTGCGACCTTGGCAGCGGTCTCTTGCTGCTCTGCATTGGCACCAGCCAGGGCATCGGTGGCAGACGCCAATTCAGCTTCCAGCTCCGACATGCGTTTTTCAGCGGCGGTTTTTTCAGCGTCGAGGTTAGCTTGCAGAGTCGTCTTTTCTTTATCGAGCAAGCCGGCTTGCGTTGAGAGTTCTCGCGCCTCAGCCTGAGCCGTTTCCAGCTCACCTGTCAGCTGGTCGCGCTCAGCGGTAACACTGGCAACCTGAGCTTCTATTTCTGCAAGCTTGGCAGTGAGTGCGTTACGCTCGTCAGACACTCCCGACAGATCCGTTTCAAGCGCGGCAACTTTAGCCGACAACTCATCCCGCTCTATATCCATTCTGCCTTGCAACTCGCCCTTTTCAGCGCTGAGTGCCTGATAGTCATTTTCAAGCTTGGTTTTATCCGCCCCGGCTGCATCAAGATCAGCCAGCAGCTTGTCACGCTCTGTGGTCAGATTAGCGATCTGGTCTTCGAGTAACGTCACGTTCTCACCCAGCGCGCCAACATTGGCCAGCAACCCATCCCGTTCGGAGGCCAGACCTTCCATCTGAGACTGCAACCCGGAAATCTGCTCAGATGCACCAGATCGCTCGCTATCGAGCAACCCTTGCAGATCCATTTTCTCGGTACTCAACGATTCAAGATTCATCGACAGTTTCGACGACTCAGCCTTGGCAGTATCGAGCTCGCCAACGAGTTGATCACGTTCAGCGGTCAATCCGTCAATCTCTGTCTTGAGACCATCGATCTCTGCGTTCAGCCCTTCGATCTGTGCGGACGCTCCGGAACGCTCAGTATCTAAAAGCCCCATCAAGTCAGATTTCTCTGCATTCAGTGACTCAAAGTTCATCGACAGTTGCGATGACTCGGCTTTAGCTGTGTCCAGCTCGCCAACGAGTTGATCACGCTCAGCAGTCAAACTTTCAATATTTGACTTGAGGCCATCAATCTCGGCGTTCAGCCCTTCGACTTGTGCAGTCGCTCCGGAACGTTCGGTATCCAAAAGCCCCATCAAGTCAGATTTTTCTGCATTCAAAGCATCAAAGTCAGCAGTAAGCAGTGAAGCTTGTGCCTCGGAGGATTCCAGGTCTGCTGCCAGCCGATCGCGTTGAGCGGTGAGATCTTCAATCTGTCCGTTGAGATCACCGATCTGATTTTGTAATCCACCGACACGCTCATTGCCTTCTGCGGTAACTTCATCAATGCGAGCCAACGCTTCATTGCGCTGCTGATCCAGCTCGGCCAGTTTTTCCGCTGACTCCAGGTTGCTCTTCTCGAGCGCATCGCGCTCCAGTGTCAGGGTTTCGATCTGACCGGTCAGATCACCGACACTCGTTTCCAGAGAACCAATTTTGGCTTCAGCGTCTGTACGAAATGCCAGCGCGTTACCCTGCAGAGAGTCACGCTCACCAGTCAGGCTTAGCAATTGCCCCTGAAGATCACCGAGTGCAGACTCACTTTGCAGGGCAAGCTCCTGCTTTTCGGTTGTCAGTGTATCCACCTGCGCCATCAGCTCATCACGTCTGGCAGAAAGTTCAGCAACCTGTCCTTCCAGACCAGCAACATCGCTTTCCAGACCAGAGATCTTGAAATTGGTTGACTCTTGCAACCGACCCATATCAGTGGTGACAGTGTCACGCTCTGCAGTTAACGCCGCAACCTGCTCTTCGCCCTGCTGTCGAAGGGCCTCAAGTTCGGCCGCTAGCTGCGATTTTTCTTCGTTAAGTCCATCACGCTCAGCGGTAATGCTTCCCACTTCTGCATTAAGTGCATCAATCTGACCCTGCAACTCGCCAACCTGCGCCTGCGCTTCAGCCTTCGAGGTTTCAAGTTCAGTATCCAACGTGCCAATTTGGCCCTGTAAATCAGATGCCGATGCAACGAGTTCTGCTTTCTCCGCATTAAGCGCTTCAAGCTCTGCAGTTCTTTCCGCAATCTGACTCGCCAGGTTGTCCCGATCTGATTCCAGCGTCACCACCTGATCGGTAAGCTGGGCATTCTGTTCTTCCAGACCTGTCTTTTCCGCACTTAAATCACCGATGCGACCGGTAAGTGAGTCGATCTCAGTTTCAAGGCCTTTAATCTTGCCGTTTGACGATGCCTCAAGCCCGGCCATCGATTGCTTAAGTGAATTAATTTCACTGGCTGAATCAGTGCTCTTGAAGGAATCCAGCTCGGCCATTAAAGATGAACGCTCGCCGCTCATTGCATCGAGTTTGGCTTGCAAATCATCTCGTGCCTGCAGCACGGTTTTATTCTCTTCCGAAATTAACGAGGCGCGTGCATCGATATCTCCAAGCCGCACCTGAAGCTCATCTCTGGCACCAGTGAGTTCGGTGATCTCTGCCTGCAGTGTCTCTACCGAGGCGGTCTTGCGACGCAACGCCGAAATTTCTTCTACCGCTTGCGCTCTGATCGCTTCGAGCTCTTCTATCTTTGCACTCTGTGCATCAATTTGCGCCTGCAAGTCACCCGCGCCGCTCAACGCCTCTTTAGTGGTTGCTGTCTCTGCTTCCAAAGCAGCAAGCTTCTCGTTTAACGCGGACAGCTCGGACTCTTTGGCTTCAATGGCTGAAGCACTTTCATCCGTGCTGGCTTTTAATGCAGTTTCTTTATCGGCGAGCGATTTTTTGAGTTTCGCAATCTCAGCCTCGTAGCCAGCCACTTTGTCAGTGGTAGTGGTCAGGTTGGATTCGAGCTCAACAACCCGCGTATCGAGCGCCTGATTATCGGTTGTGAGTGTATCGATAGCGCCGTCACGCTTGGCATTGCCAGACCACATTCCCAAAACACCAAGACCCAGCAAGCCCACAGCACCGTACTTTACCGATTTGCGTACTTTGGGTTCATCCGGTAACAGATGGCGGTCCCGGATATCCTCTCGATAGACTGCATGACCATCTTGCCGGTTTTTGTCGTCAACCATTTACTCTTCCTCTTTGGTATTAATCAGATTCAACCGCACAAGGCGTCAGAATCCTGAATAGTCAAACTGCGTATGACGCGCCGGTGGCAAATTTCATTGTGTGATCCTCACAGTATCGGAAGACACGCACTCGCCACAGTTGCCTGGTCACGTCAGACGGAGACACTGCAGGCTTACTGCATTGTCATTTCGCCAGTATACCGCATCCCCTCACCGCTAAGCCCATCAAATTCAAGCAAAACTGTCTCGAAAGGTGAAAAATGGTAAGACTGCACGGCATCGCCGTATGACCACGGAGTGGTGTCTACGGCACCACCCGACGGAGACGGAATTTTTGCCCGCTCACCCGGCATTCCGGGTAGCTTGCAAGCACTTCAGTTAAACGATGCCTGAGCGTAGCTGGCTGCACTGGAGAACTTAAAAACGCACAAACGCTGTTGCCGTAGGTGGGCTGGTTAAAGTGATATCGAATGTCAGGTTTACCACCAATAGCTGCGAGGTAAGCTGCGCCACTCTGACGCATTTGTTGTAAATCTTCAAAGTTAATCACCAGCGCTCCGCCCGGCCTTAGGTTCGACAGCAACAACGAGAACCATTTGTGATCAGCTGTCACCACGCGCTGAGGCTCCCCGTCCCGCTCAGTGAACAGGTCTTCGACAATCAGGTCGAACGCTTCGCCACGATAATCGCTTAGCCACTTGATCGCGTCAGCACAATGAAGCTGCACCGAATCGTGAGCCACCGAGAAGTGCTGTTTAGCGATCTTAAGATGTAACGGGTCCAGCTCGACCCCGGTTATATGCTCTGGCGCCAGCAAGTGCCTGAACTGATTAATCACCGCCCCGCCACCAACACCAAGCACTAAAACACGCTGGACGGATTCAGCCGGTAAAAACAGCGACGGCAGGAACAACAGGTCCCACACCCCGTTCGACAATGGACGCTGCGGGTTCCATTGTGTGTGAAACACCCCGTCCTTATACAGCCTGATTGAATTGCCTGCCTGCCTAACTTCATAGCTGTGATCCTGCGCTTGTTTGCTCCAGATCACAGCCATTGCGTTGTACCGGGTGTCGGGATCATCGATTTGCTAACATACGCCGCTGGTATTCGAGAGTTTAAGTTTACGTGAACATTCATCTCAAAGCGCTGGGTTGCCGCCTCAATGAAGCAGAGCTTGAAAACTGGGCTCTGGAATTTCAAAGCGCCGGGCACACACTGGTCAACGATGTTGAAGACGCTCAGCTGACCGTACTCAATACCTGTGCTGTCACACGAGAAGCGGTGCGTAAATCCCGAAAAACCATCAATCGTTTGCGACGTGAAAACCCCCACAGCAAACTGGTGGTAAGCGGGTGTTTTGTGTCTACCGGTGAATCCGGTAACGCCGCTGAGCTTGGGGTGGATTTACTGGTAGACAATAAAGATAAAGCGAACCTGGTATCCGATGTCACTAAACGATGGCAGATACCTATCATGCCCGAAGGCGCCACGCTGCCGAATGAATCTGCACTGTTCGCACGCAATCGTCAGCGCGCGTTTATTAAAATTCAGGATGGCTGTCGCTACCGTTGCAGCTATTGCATTGTCACGGTTGCCAGAGGCGACGAGCAAAGCAGACCTGTATCGGACATTATTAATCAGATAAACACCCTGCATGAGTCCGGTATAAAAGAAGTTGTCCTGACTGGTGTGCACGTGGGTGGCTACGGATCAGACATACAATCAAACCTGACCACATTGGTACAACAGATACTCCTGAACACAGATATCCCACGATTGAGATTTGCATCAGTTGAGCCTTGGGACCTAGGCGCAGGATTTTTTGAACTGTTTGACAACAACAGGCTTATGCCACACATGCATCTGCCGATTCAAAGCGGTTCAGACACAGTGCTTCGCCGCATGTCACGTCGTTGTCACACAGGCGAGTTTGCAGAGCTGGTGTCTCAGGCAAGGGCGCAGCATCCTCTGTTTAATATCACTACCGATATCATTGTCGGGTTCCCGGGTGAGACAGAGAGTGAATGGCAGCAGACATTGGAATTTGTAGAGTCACTGGGATTCGGTCATATCCATATATTCAGTTACTCAATGCGAGACGGCACCAAAGCGGCAAATATGCCAGAACAAATAGACAGCGCCACAAAAAAACTCCGTAGCCAGCAACTGCATGCGCTTGCAAAGA
>CALLLY010000489.1 GCA_938008205.1 uncultured Granulosicoccaceae bacterium | reverse complement strand
CGAATACAGATGAAAAAGATCCTCGTTGTCCGCCACACCACTGCCACTACCACTGCCTGTGCGCGAATCATCCCGCCACATCGCCATCATATGGATTCGGCCATGGTGTATCCCGCCTGTTGTATCCACCCCAATGCGCTGATTATAGAATCTTAGCTCACGACCCTCGGCAATCTTCGCAACCCGTTCCCATTGCATAGCGCTTGGGTCCCAGCGATTTAAGTACGACGCAAAACGGGAAGGACTCACCAATTGATTGCGATAGAAGAACATTAGCTGCCCATCCGCGGTATTAAAGAACGTTGGATAGGTCACTCTGCCTTCGGAGTTCCTGGCGTCCGATGGAACCATAGAGCTTCGATTGGTAAACCCGTACAAATTATGCGGAGAGCTCGACATGGCATAGTTTAGTGGGTCGACATGATGGTTGCCGGTTACATGCAAATAGCCCTCTTTGTCCACTCCTATTGCAATGGTGTTGTGACTATCCTCCTCAAGTTGATCTCCACCAAGCGCCTCGTGAATATTGACCGGCGTTTGCCAACTACCGTTAATAGAAAAGTCTCGGCGAGTGATGTGTGCTTCCCGGTTCTCATCCCAATAAACAAAGTATTGCCACCAGTGATTAACCAGCGGATCGTAAGCGGTAGCCAGATTGCTCTGCTGATGAGCACTGTTGTTATAGCGGTAGTTAGTTTCAAGCACATCCGGCAACGGACTCACTGACACAGCCGGAGAGCCGGCACGGGTATTCGCGCTGTCATAAACATCATCACTTGCGAATTCTCCTGCATCTTGAGCGTTCGCGGCGATGAAAGGCGTTAGTAACGCGACAACCATCATTGCTTTTGACAGGCTAATAAAAATCCGCATATTTTCTCTTAGGATGATGTGTTGCTCAGATTACCTTAGGTAATTTAAAGCCTGTCGTAGCGAACAAATGTGATCTATTTCACATTCCATCCGAGCGGGGCAGACACGAAAATGACGAGCCAGCAAGAAGAAAAACGGCATTCAAAGTGAACATAATTCCATAGCAACTACAAAATTCTCAGAACTCCCCCAGACACACACTTTGTTGTCGACTGGCATCGGCAACACAAAAACGCGCTAATCGCCGGAGGATGCACCGGGCATGTGCTTAAACACGGCACACCCTTGGTGAAAATTATTCCGGAGATACTGTCAAAGACCGGGTACCACAGATCGCCTTCAACCGGGCGCACGTAAGAAAGAGGGTCCCGGGAAGCGCAAACTTAACAATTAGGTATTTTCAGCTCCGGTTGTTACAACCTGTTACAACCCGATACCCCGTCGCAATGCTTCAAACCCGCTCCTGACCGACACTATATTTGCCATAAGGCAATAACGAATACACAGGAACGAAACATGAAACGCTCTACCAAAATCATCACTACTGTTGCACTGACTATTGGCCTGGTTGGCGGCGCTGCGGCCATTGGCAAGAAGCACTACGGCAGCCACGAGAAGCGCGCTGAATACGTGGTTTCTTATATTGCTGACGAACTGGAACTCGACGCCACTCAATCACAGGCGCTTGATGTTCTCAAAGATCAGATGATGTCTGCACGTGAAACAATGAAAACCAAGCCAATGCGTGAACAGGCCATGAACCTGCTGAACGCAGAAACTTTTGACCGCGCCGGTGCACTTGAAATGATCACCGCAAAAACTGCCGCAGTCAATGAGCAAGCTCCCGATCTGGTCAATGCACTCGGAGACTTTCTCGACAGCCTGAACGCTGAACAAAAAGCAGAAATCACCGAGATCATGAAAGAGCATCGCGGACACAAAGGCCGTCACAAGCACAATCGTTAAGAAAAACGATGGTCTCGCTGCAGCAGTTGGCCGGGTATTCCCGGCCAGCCGCTGTAACCGATGACTGATAACGCTATACTGTGCGTTTTGTACAATCAGACACCGCAATGCTTAACGTACTAATCATCGAAGACGACGAAAAACTCGCAAACCTGGTTAAAGAGTACTGTGCGCGCTACAACATTGAGGTCACCAAGGCACTGTTACCTTCAGCCGGGCTTGATCTGCTAAAGAAAGAGACGTTCGATGCTGTCATTCTCGATGTAATGCTACCTGAAATGGATGGTTTTGAAGTCTGCAAGACTATCCGCGTATCCAGCGAAATCCCGATTATTATGCTCACGGCCCGAGGTGATGTGATGGACCGCATAGTAGGCCTTGAACTCGGTGCAGACGATTATCTGCCAAAACCCTTTGAACCTCGAGAATTGGTTGCAAGACTCAACAGTATTGCCAAACGCAAGGGAACCGAAGACACACCGGAGCTGAACTTCGATGGTTTACAGATTAATCAAGCCGAGCGCGTTGTGATGGTAAACAATAAACCCATTGATCTAACGACCATGGAATACCAGCTGTTGTTATTCCTCGCCGCATCACCTGGAAAGGACTTCACCAGAGATGACATCCTGAACCATTTGAAAGGCACCGAAACAGAATTGTTCAGTCGATCAGTGGACATTCTGATCAGCAGGCTTCGCAATAAGCTTAAACCGGCAACGCCAATCAAAACTGTGTACGGCTCGGGATATGCGTTTGTTGCCCCCGCCATAAAAAAATAAGTTACTACCTTGTTTAAAACACTACGCCAATCATTAAGCACCCGACTGTTACTGCTGTTCACCCTGACCAGCATGCTGATTGTTGCGCTGTTGATCAGCACCTTGTTTAACGCCATTAGTTCACAATGGCGTTATGGTATCGCACCTCACATTGAACAATACCTCGACTATGTCAATGAAGATCTGGGCTACCCGCCGGATCAGGGTCGTGCTGCAGAACTGGCATCAAAGCTGTCAATAAATATCTATGTACGCGGGCCGGATGCTAATTTTTCAACCAATGGCGAACCACTTGATCTGGATGATCTGGAGTTTAGAGACAGAGAGCACACAAGACGAAAAAACACCCGCAAACACCGGCTCGACAGTCGAATCGATATCGGAGAACACGACGACCGCACGGTGCTTCGAAACAACAGTGGCGACTACGAAGTCTACTACGAACTGCAGCACAGACAAGCGCGCACACGCCATAAACACCGCCTATGGTTTCCACTGTGTTTACTGGGCTTGATTCTGGGTGGGTGCTATCTAATTATTCGTCGAATGTTAAGACCAGTACAGGATATCAAACAAGCCGTACAAGCCATGGGCGCCGGAGAGCTGAGCACACGCGTTCCAGTGCGTTCAAACAATGACCTGGGGATTTTGTCGTCAAGCATCAACACTATGGCTGAAGACATTGAAAAACTGCTAAACGCAAAGCGGCAGCTTTTACTTGGCGCCAGTCATGAGCTACGTACACCGGTAACCCGTGCAAAAATCGCCGCACAAATGTTGGAAGACTCATCTAACCAACAGAGCATTGTAGAAGATCTGGACGAGATGGAATCCCTGATCGCAGACATCATGGAAAGCGAACGGGTAACCGGTGGCCACTCCGCGTTAACGCTTACCGAAGTCAATGTTCCCGAGCTTATCAATACCGTTCTGGAAGAGCTTCATTGCATGGATTCTATATCCACTGACTTTGATAAAACGCTCCCGATAATCAGGGCTGATGCCACTCGCCTGCGTTTGCTGTTACGAAACTTAGTCAGCAATGCACTCAAGCACGGCGATGGAGAGTCCCATCCGATTATTAACGCAACGACAAACACCAGTGCTTTGAACATTATCGTAACAGACTACGGACCGGGTATTGCCGAGGAGCATCTGGCAAAACTCACAGAGCCTTTTTATCGAGCGGATCCGTCACGGGCCCGTGCCACCGGCGGATTTGGACTGGGTCTACACATTAGCGATCTGATTGTTCAGGCCCACGGTGGCACGATGCAGTTTGAAAGCACAGTTGG
>CALLLY010000488.1 GCA_938008205.1 uncultured Granulosicoccaceae bacterium | reverse complement strand
ACCCGCGCCTGCCACATGCTGCCAGTCAGTATCCTGCGCGAAAGCAGATGGCTGTAATCGCATAGCAAACTTATCGGATTCGGTAACTACCGTTGCCAACAAACTCTCGCTATTGTCTATGGGTGTCAGAGAAAAACTCTCAACACGCAACCATTGCTCTTCGCTGGCATTTACCGCAAAAGCCAAAAAGACGAACAGAAAAACAAATACACGCATAGCACACTACGGATTATTCAGGACTGTTCAGTATATCACCGGCCCTGATTCAAGTGCAGAATCAACACATTACCACTGCCAATGTATGCCTGATGTTTCTGCTGATTAGTTCGGTAAATAACGCTGCAATGCATCAAGCAATTGCACAACATCTTGCGAGTTGTTATGCACATGCGCGGAGATTCGCACACGACCAAAATCCCCATAGGCACCCCAAACAAGCACATTGCTCTTTTCCAGCACCCGTCGCATATCATCAACATTTGCCACCATGAAGCAGGTATTCCCTGCACGGCGATTCGCCTGCACCGGTGTCATCATTTCCAGCCCGAACGGCTCAAGGCCCTGACGAATCTCCTGCCCCAGCGCCAGCGTGTGCTGATGTATATTGTTTTCACCCAGTTCAAGCAGATGATCAAGCGCGTTGTTCAACACATATAAACTGACATAAGACGGATTAGCCGCAAGAAAACGATCAGCACTATCATGCACTGAAAACTGCAGCGGGTTTTTCCAGCCACCACCAACAGACACACTGGCCCAGCCAAGAAACGGCGGCGCAAGGTCAGGCAATGTTTCACGGTTCCAGTAAAAAACCGCAGTGCCGTGAGTCCCTAACATCCACTTATAACAACTGCATACACAGATATCAGCAAGGCCGGCATTTACCGGCACCACGCCGGCTGCATGTGTGGCATCTAGTAAAAAAATCGCACCGGCCGCTCGAATACCACGCGACAGCAGGTCAACATCCATATGCTGACCGGTAAACATACTCACCTGGCTCACAGCCACTACCCTGGTGCGCTCATCCACCTGATCCAGAATATCCTGCTCACTGATCACCCACTGTTTGTTGCGCACTATCCGGATCTCAACCCCCAGATTTTTTAGTGTGGTCCACGGCAGGATATCTGATGGAAACTCAACATCGGCAACCACCACGTTGTCGCCAGCCTGCCACTCAAGCCCATAACACAGCGTGTTAATACCTTCCGTTGCAGACGATAGAAAAGTCAGATCCTGCGCAGGCACTTTGAACAATGTGGCGCACTTGCTTCTGGCCTGCTCCATCACCGCCGCCTGCAGATCACGGCCGGGCTCACCAGAGCTTTTATCCAACATAAACTGCTGCATAACATCCAGATGAGATCGCAGCATAGGTGCTTCACCACCCGTGGCCAGATAGGCTTTATTTTCCAACCCGACAAAGTCTGATTTTGTGATCAGTGAATCGACCATAGTGATACACGCTTTTGATTCGTTACCGGTAGCTTACAACGCCTGCCCCGGGAAATGGCAACCCTTTGATATTTTCACATAACCCCGCACGACAAGGTAATATTCTGATGATTATCTTTATACCTTCCCACTAAACAGGCAACGGCTTTTGCTACCGACTTTATGATGGCTTACAAACACTAATGGCAGGGCAATTTTCTCTTCGTGCCGCCGGCATGGGGCTGCTTGCTGCTTTCGTTGGCTATGCGTCATCGTTTGCTATTGTGCTGGCCGGTTTAACTGCCATGGGAGCAACAGACAAAGAGGCCGCCACCGGCCTGTTCTTCGCCACGCTGGGCATGGGTGTTTGCGGTGCATGGCTGGCATTGAGTACACGCACACCTGCCGCTATTGCCTGGTCTACTCCGGGCGCGGCGTTTCTCGCCTCTACCACCGCGTTGCCCGGTGGTTTTAGCGAGGCGACCGGTGCGTTTATTTTTTGCGCCGTAATGATTGTGATCACCGGCTTTATACCGTTGCTGGGTAGGTTGGTGGCAGCCATTCCAAAGCCGGTTGCCAGTGCCCTGCTGGCGGGTGTTCTGCTTAAATTGTGTTTTGCGCCAGCACTGGCGCTGGGCAACATTCCCTTATTAGTAGTGCCAATAATCACCGCATGGTTAATCGGATTAACCTGGAACAAACTGGCAGCCATGCCATTTGCCGTACTGGCATTTGCATTCGTACTTACCTTTGTAGCAGATACACCTTTAGCTGATACAAGCGGCCTTATGCCTGATCTGTCCGTTCAGATCCCCGTGTTTACCTGGCAATCGCTGGTATCAGTGAGTATCCCGCTTTATCTGGTGACCATGGCAGGGCAGAACATACCGGGCTTCACACTGCTTGAGCTAAACAAGTACACCGTGAATCGACAAATGCTATTACGTACCACAGGTTGGTTTAGCACCGCCATCGCCCCTTTCGGTGCAGTGCCTGTGAATATGTCAGCCATTACTGCAGCCATGATGTGTGGTGAAGACGCCGGTGAAAAACCCGAAAACAGATACTGGGCAGCAATGATTTGCGGCATCGCCTACATTCTACTGGCGTTTTTTTCCGCCACAATCATCCAGGTGGCTGCACTGGCACCGGCAGGATTAATCATCGCCGTCGCAGGATTAGCACTTATCCCTGCATTAATCGCCTCCGTAAACGTGGCTTTTGCAGAACCCGCACAACTCGAAGCACCCGCCCTGACCTTTCTAATCACTGCAAGCGGCATGACGCTACTGGGCATCAGTGGTGCTTTCTGGGGAGTGCTTGTCGGGGTTATTATCTGGTTCTTTAAACAACATCGCGTGCGATGAATCGTGAACCATGAATAACAAGTCAATAGGTGAAAACGCACATGTCAATATTCATGATGCATTAAAGCTCGACGGCAAAGCCGACAAAATAGTTGACTATTACAAAACCTGGGCTGCCACTTACGATGAAGATGTTCAGGAAAACTACTATGGTGTTGGACTGATTGCCGAGCTTATGCACAA
>CALLLY010000487.1 GCA_938008205.1 uncultured Granulosicoccaceae bacterium | reverse complement strand
CGCCCCATAGGCCCAAGCACTGGAAACGGGCTCAGTGCAACACCGCCATGTACGTTGGGCACCAGTCCCGGTGATGGACGATACCCGGTAATACCGCAATAAGCTGCCGGCGTTCTGAGACTGCCACCGTAATCGGAGCCGGTTGCCACAGGCAACATGCCGGTGGCGAGCGCAACCGCCGTACCGCCGGACGAACCGGCGCAGGTTTTATCGGTATCAAATGGATTACTGGTTATGCCATATACTTTGTTTTTAGTATTACCGCCGGCACCAAACTCAGGTGTGTTGGTTTTACAAAAGATATTGCCGCCATGCTGCCGAAGGTCACTAACAATCTTGTCGTCTTCCTCGGGGACATGATGTTCAAACTCCAGAGAGCCCCAGGTGGTTCGCAGACCAGCTGTTGCTTCAAGATCCTTAATACCGACAGGCAAACCTCCCAGAATGCCAAGGTCCTCGCCCTTACCCAATGCCTCAGTCATATGGCGTGCGGCGGCCAGCCCTTTTTCAAGATCACTGGCCACCACCGCGTTGACTGCCGGATTGACGGATTCAATACGGGATACACAACTTTCGAAAAGCTCAAGGGGAGACAGCGATTTATTTTTAAATTGCTCAAGCGCTTCTACGGCGGCGAGATCGCACGGCTCAGTCATAAAATTTAGTCTCTCGAAAATATTTTGGTTTGAATATGAAGCACGGCAGGCTTTTAGGCAGCCTGCCGATTGAGTAAATGATGCACCGGCAAGGTGAACGCCGCAGCGAAAATCAGTGCCGCCGCCACCACCAATATCTTGAATAGTACGCCAAATCCATAGTTAAGATGTACCGATGCGATAAGCGGAATGGATAGCGCCATCACCATAATGGTGATCGTATAACGAACACCCAGAATGCGGCTGCGATATTCAGGCTGAGACACCCTGCCCACCAATACATCATTAATCGGCACCTGCCCGAATGCAGCCAGCATATAACCGATCGAGGCTGCGACCGCCCACTGGTTGGTCGCACTGATCGCCATGGCAAAAAAAGCCGCCTGCAGAGCGCTGACACCTAAGAATATTTTACGAACAGACATTCGATCCAGCAGGTATCCCACAACCAGCTGCCCCACAGAACCAACAAAGAACGCCAGAAAGGCCAATTTACCGATCAGTACTGCACTGTCGGAACTCGATGTGACACGCTCGGCCAGTACACGCGGCAGGGCAAAAGTAGTACTTTGAAATACCAGCCCGCCAAGCGCGGTAGTTAAAAACACCACAATCAGCACCCGTGTGAGCAGTGTCTTACTCATCGTGCCGGGGGCTGACGCTGATTTATTTTTAGAGTCAGTATTTTGCGAATGACTTTGTTGAGAGACGAAAAAATACAGCACGCCAAGGGCCACAGACACGACACCCGGAACAACAAACGCCGAACGCCAGCCACCCTGCTCTATAAAAAACGCGGTAAGCAATGCCGCACACGCCACCCCCATGTTTCCCCACACACCATTGACGGCGACACGCAATCCGTTATTCCGCTGATCACCCAATACCAGTGCAATCCCCACAGGGTGATAGATCGCGGCAAAAACACCAATGAAGAACAACCCCACACTCATTTGTACCGGTGTATTAGCCAACGAACAAACCATTGAAGAAAAACCGATTCCAACAAAAAACACGATCATCATGCCATGCCGGCTCCATCGATCAGCCAGCCATCCTGCAGGCAATGCAAAAGCGCCGAAAGCAATGAAACCCGGAGTCGCGTAGAGGATGAGTTCGGCATACTCAAGCTGCCATTGAGTCACCAGTACCAGAGCAGCCAGTGTTGCGAATACCAACATAAACAGGTGGTCGAGAAAATGGGCGATATTCAACAGTAAAAACTGTATCCGAGCACGCATCAGCCGAAGGCTCCGGTATTCCACGAATTCTGCAGGGTAGCAGATGCCTTTCTCTGTAGCTTCTCTTTTCCGGCCGTGTTAAATGGTGTTTAATGCCACGACCCCCATTGACGCAGGTAGCGTCACATACCAAAGCGGAAATCTGATATGAGACTGAAACCAGGGATTGCAGTCGCAACTTACCTAACAATGTTACTGGCATGCCTGAACTGGCAATCTGTACATAGCGGCGAACTATCAAAGCCTTCCGGCAAGGTTCTGCTAACCATCACAGGCAATATAGAAAACACTAATGCCCCGGCATCAGTAGAGCTTGACATTGAGATGCTCGAGCAATTAGAAAACACGAGCTTTGTTACCCGTACCCCCTGGACTGAAGGCCCGACAAAATTCACCGGCGTAAGAATCAATCATCTGCTGGAGTTTGTGGGTGCAAAATCCAGTCATTTTCGTGCAAACGCTATTGATAAATACTGGAATGATCTTACCGATATGGATTTTGACAAAATTCCGGCAATTGTTGCTTATAAGATTAATGACAAATATATGCGGGTGCGGGATCTGGGTCCGCTGTGGCTGATATTTCCTTTTGACGATTTCCCGGAAACCGATAACGAAAAACATAAAACTGCCAGCGTCTGGCAACTGATCGAGATTACTGTTCATTGAACACTGCCCGTACGGCCACGTTATTAACGGTCTTCTTCGCATTTTTGTGTGTCCTTCAGGTATCACTGATCGCGCAGACGCTCGATAAAACCCGCTCTCAACTTAGCAGCCGCAGCACCGGAGCGATCAATTCACTAACGCAGATTGATCGCAACCTCGATCAGTTAATGGACTCTCTGGTTGAGCATCGTTTGTCACTTGCAAATAACCGTCAGTCGGACACCACCGGAAACTACCAGACAGACTTCGAAGTCTTCTGGGCATCAGTGACGGTTTTTAATCTACGCACACCGGGCGGCACAGAACGAATGCCAGCCGCTACCGCTGTTTTAGAAGAGGCAATGCAGTTTCTAGAGAACAATGACGAACTCGTCAACAGCAAAGACCTGTTAAGTGAGGCAGATAGCGAATCACTTTATGCAGAGACAAAACTTCTGTCGGAGAAGTTTCACAACGTTGGTCATGACTACTTTTTATCGCTGTCGGTATTCAGTGACGAGCTAAAAAACCGAACAAAAAAACTGTACCGTACGTTTTTGATCTTTTCACTGTTAGTGGTGGCATGTGGCAGCGCATCTTTATATTCCCTGTTTGAAGCTAACAGAAAATCTATTGAACTGATTGAACAATCAAAAACTACGCAGGCCCGACTTACCCAGGTGGTTGACGAACTGCGAAGTGGAAAGCTTGAAAACAAGGCAAAAGACAGCTTTCTCGCAGCGGCCAGTCATGATTTGCGTCAGCCATTGCACGCACTCGGGTTGTTTCTCGGCGCACTGGAAAAGCATATCCAGCCAACCGGCCACGCCATTATGGAAAAGGCTCAACAGTCCAGTTCTGCGCTCAACCGTTTACTGTCCAGCTTGCTGGATTTATCGCGATTAGATGCCGGAGCGGTTAAGGTATCCAAACGCAGCGTTGATATCGGTAAGTTAATTGGCACACTGGAACATGAATTTCAGTCGACTGCCAGGTTGCGCGATATGACACTGAAGTTTGATACCAGTGAGCAGCTGGTATTCACCGACCGGATATTGATTGATCGTGTATTGCGTAACCTGATTGAAAACGCACTAACACACAGTCGCGGCAAGGTGCTTCAGGTTATTTGTACCGTCGATGACAAGATGTTGGTAGTCAGCGTGGAAGATGATGGTATCGGGGTGCCTTCCAGCCAGCAGGAAGATATCTTCTCCGAGTATTTTCAGATCGGCAACCCTGAGAGAGATCGCTCCAAGGGACTTGGCATCGGACTTTCCATTGTTAAGCGACTGTGCGATCTGCTGGAAATTGACTTGAAATTTTCTTCAAAAAGTCAGTCTGGCACGCGCTTTTGTCTATCAATCCCACGCTCAACACGCCCACCGCGCCACTCAGAGGTAACAGTGAGTAACAGTAGCAATGAGGGTAAATCACAAAGTGTACTGATCGCTGTAATTGAAGATGAAAAGGGCGTTAGAGAAGGCATGGAAGTAATGCTCGACAGCTACGGCTACCGAACTGTGATCGCAGATTCAGCGGATCATCTACTGCGGCAGTTGAAAGGGTTCCGTACACCACCGGATATTCTTATGAGCGATTATCGCCTGCGCAAAGGTAATACTGGCGATCAGGCAATAGAATCAGTTAAAAAATCACTGAACCTTGATATTCCTTCTGTGATCATTACCGGAGATACATCACCTAACCGCGTAAAGGAACTAACGGACGGCGGTTATCGACTGCTACACAAGCCCGTTGAACCCGATGACCTGTTGCGGGTTATCCACAAGCTTACCGAAGCAACCCCGCAGACAATCGCTTAGCGTCGATTTTCCACTAAGCGTTCGCTGCTTTGGGTATGGCTGCACGCGACCCCGCTGCACACTGCGCAAGCTCTATAGGTTGATTTAAGGTGTAGATGTGAAATTTTTCATAACCGAGAATGTTCAGTGAATCTATGAACTCCTCAGCATGACTTTTAGCCAGATGTGCTGCCAACGCCGGATCGTCTTTTGCCGGTGAGAACCTTTCGTATAAATGCTTTGGTACGGCAGTGCCACACCGCTCGGCAAACTGCGTCATTTTTGTAAAGTCACGTACTGGCAAGATACCCGGCACGACCGGTACCGAAATTCCCGCCGCATCGGCTCTGTCCTGAAAGCGCTGCATGGCATCTATATCAAAAAAGAACTGAGTAATGACCCGGTTGGCGCCGGCATCCACCTTACTTTTCAATGCAAGGATATCGTCTGCAGCATTACGTGCTTTGGGGTGTACCTCCGGATAGCAGGCAACACTGATATCAAATGGATGAATTTCCAGTAAGCCTGCTATAAATTCGGCAACGTTGTCATAACAGTCGCCGCGCTTTCTGGCATTTATTGCGTTGTCTCTGTCGTCGCCACGCAAGGCAACAATTTTGTCGACCCCCATATCTCGCAACTGCGCAGCAACGTTAATAATTTCTTCTTTAGTAGACCCTTCAAAAGTCAGGTGGGCTGCCACCGGTACCTGTGATTCTGCGAGCACATTTCGTATCGTAGCGACACTGTTGTCCTGTGCACTACCCAGCGCACCGTAAGTAATCGAAAAGAACGATGGATTGAGTGTTTCCAGGCAACCCAGCGTTCGCCAGAAGCGCCGCTCACCCAACGCATTGCCGGGCGGGAAAAATTCGTAAGAGCAACTGATTGTCATTGTGGCATCCCTGAATGAGTTGTTGAGTTAATGCGTTACTGCAGGACGGCGTGTTGCCTGCCATATTTTTACGGTGAGCGGCTCACCTTGCAGGTCACGGCTTAATCCGCCGTCGAGCTTTGATTGTTCCAGCCAGGTTTGAATTTCTGCATCGTCAAAACCGAGTCTGTGATGCTGGTGTTCGGTGCGCAGTTGCTCTTCAGAATGCGAAGCAAAATCAACGATGACCAGTCGCCCGCCCGGCTTGAGCACACGTGAGGCTTCCTGTATTACGGCACCGGGATCATCGCTGTAGTGCAACACCAGATGCAGCGCTGCAAGGTCCACAGAACTGTCGGCAACCGGCATGTTGTACATATCTGCCTGACGAACGTGCACATTTCTTACTGCGGCTTTCTCCAGATTGGCGCGCGCGACTGTGAGCATTTCCTGCGACAGATCAATGCCCATTCCGCGTTCGGTTCGCGCGGCCAGCAGTTCCAGTAATCGACCTGTGCCTGTCCCGATATCCAGAAAGTCACTGATCGGCGCATCACCGATTACCTCGAGAAATTCACTCTCGAGTAATGCCTCCGGCACATGTAACGCTCTGATCCGGTTCCACTGTGCGGCATTTTCCCGGAAGTAGTTTTGCGCCATATCAGCGCGCTTTTGCTTGACCTGATCCAGCCGCACCAGATCCCGGTTTAATTCGGTATCTTCGGCCGGTAACAGATCCACCAGGGTGCGAGCCAGCTGCGCCGACTCGGTGCGCTCGGCAATACGATAATAAACTTGCGCGCCCTCGCGAAAACGATCGAGCAAACCCGCTTCGACCAGTAGTTTGAGATGTCGGGACACCCGTGGCTGGCTTTGCCCGAGGATTTGCGTCAGCTCACTAACGCTGAGTTCGCCGTAGGCACAAAGCGCAAGTAAACGCAGCCTTGTCGGCTCGCCGGCAGCACGCAGGCCACCCAGTAGATTTTCCATACTCACACCAAATATAAAGATATGTTTATATGTACATTATTGCAGATAATCAAATAAATTAGCAATAAATCTTCCACCAAACTCAACAATCTGCTTATGGATGCCTCGTCATTGATTTGATCAGAACCGAAAAAATTCTCTAAAACGGCTACAAAGGCCCCGCAAACCAAGGCTGGACAATGCTTTCAGCATGGATTGCCAGGCAATGCCGTGGATCGATACAACTGCGGCTCTCCACATTCCGTAAGTCATTGGAATACTTCGCTCATCTTGATAACAATGGTTAACGATGCGTATCAAAAATGTCACTAAACTCTTGACTGTAGCTGACTACACTAGCGTCGAATTATTAGTCCGGAGATAAGAAAAATGAACGAGACAGCAAGTAACTTTCTTGGTGGTATTCCCTTTGCCGATAAACTGGGGCCAGTCCTTATCGCGTTAGCGATTCTGATTATCGGGTTAATCATCGCCAAACTGGTGAGAAGTTTTGTACAAAAAGCGTTAAGCAAAGTCGACGCGCTTCATCGCGAAAATTCGGACGGTTCGATCACTGACCTCGCCACCCCGATCGC
>CALLLY010000486.1 GCA_938008205.1 uncultured Granulosicoccaceae bacterium | reverse complement strand
CTTTGTATTTACCTGTCTGGTGCTGCTAATTACCCTTTTGTATCTGTGGTTTACCGTCGGTAATACGCGTAACAACCAAAAAAGCCGGGCAACAGAGTTCGTTCGGGTTTCGACTCTGGTGATTTTGTGCCACGGATTATTTTTGTTTTTGTACCTTACTGCGAGCAGTATGAGCGAAACACCACTGGAAATTGTGAACCGCTATTTGTATCAGATTTATTGTGGCTTTTACATCTTGTTCAGCTACATGGTTTACCAACTGATCAGGCAGCTACCTCAAATACAATCAGTAGTAGCAAGGGCCGCAATCATCGCTCCAATAGGGACAGTTTTACTACTTTATCTGGTAGCACAGGTGAACGAGCTATCGACTTCCCGGGTTCATTTTTTTAATGAATCGAAAACGGCCGGCGCTGTGATGGCCCTTCCGGTTTCCGCTAACGAGACACTATCTGATTACATCAGCGCCTGCTCCCGCAGTAACCCGGAAGATTCTGTGTGGAGCACACACGGGCAACATCTTTACCTGCATACCGGTGCACGTACAGTGACACACGCAGATATCTATACCAACCGTGGCTTCGACCCTGAGCGTCTGCAGGATAAAATCCGGCAGTACAATCTGGGGTTGTTTGTATTCGTGGAGAAAATCGCAGAATCTAACAGACAGTATTCGGACTTCATGACTGACATGAAGCTGTGGCTAAGCTCTGAGCGCTATAGTCTGTTATCCCTGCCAGCCAATGAAGTCAACGGTAACACCACCGTTACCGTGTACGTCAGTCCAGATAGTTGTAGTATTTAAACCCGATTTCAGGCAGCCACGCGGTCATGCGCAAAGCTTGCTTCAAATTGTGCCAGCTTGTCTCTTTGATCAATGGTGGCAATGTACTCACCGATCGCCAGCGGTTCAAACGATTTTGTCAGCATGGTGAAAAAGCCATCCATCAACTCGAGTTTGGTGTCCACAGACATCGACATAGCCGGAAAAAACTCTAAACCGGTTTTGTCTTCGTGCCCCATGAAGTCGAGCGGATGTAACAATAATGAGGGTTCGGTCCCTGTCAGCCGACACATCGCAATACTCATACGGGTATACAGATTTGCCAGCGCTTTGCTGTAACTGCCAAGATACACCAGATAACTAAAGTGTATGGGGGTTTTAAATACCGGCATGGTGGTTACTGGTAATTCGATTAGCTCTCCCTGATCAAGATTCCACTGATACGGCTTTACCGGTCTAAGTGCGTCAGAAAAGGTACCAAACAGCGCTTTACGTTGCTCTTTTTCTTCATCGCTAAGCTGACTCTTGGAAAAAAAGTAGGCTCTTGCCAACGGGTTTAACACATTAGGAAACGCCGTTGCATCGTAGTCGTAGCCCCTGCTTTGGATCGTATTAAGCGTAGAGGTAGACAGGCTGAAACCAGGGCCACGAAATCCTCGCACACGAACACCAGTGGCAAGTTCTATGGCATCTTCGGCTTTCTGAAACTCTTCATTCAGTTGCTCTGGCGAATACAAATGCAGCCATGGTTCATGATTAAAACTAT
The DNA here is from genome assembly GCA_938008205.1 of uncultured Granulosicoccaceae bacterium. Classification (GTDB taxonomy): domain Bacteria; phylum Pseudomonadota; class Gammaproteobacteria; order Granulosicoccales; family Granulosicoccaceae. The sequence continues at coordinate 4,174 of CALLLY010000486.1, read as the reverse complement.
GGTTAGCGATCTCATGCCCTGCAGCACTTAATTGCGCAAGCGCATCGTGATTTTCTTCACGAGCAGCATCCTGCCCCACAACAAAGAAAGTTATTTTGATATCGCGCTGCTTCAGAAACTCAAGTATCCGCGGAACACAGGTGTCCAGGTAACTCGGGTACGACTCCCAATCCGGATTTCCATGGGTTTTCATGTACGTCCATTGATTGTCGAGGTCAAGAGACAAAGTCATTCGAGGTTTATTACTCATGATTGACCCTCCCGGGAAAAATAATTCATAAAATTGAAACAATAATCAGTGTTTGCCTGCTGCCCGGAAGTATCCGGCACACCAGACTTAAATTAAAAAGTGCTCAACCATATCTGCAACGATAAAATCTGCCGCTTTACCGTCACCGAAACATCGTTCTAACTCCTTCAAGGTGTTGGCACTGAAATCTGTCTTAATGGCTTTTTCAATCGCCACAGCAATAACAGACGTATCAGTCCCGGTAATTTGATTCACCCCGATTTCCACTGTTTCGGTCCATTCGGTTTCTTCTCTCAAAGTAATACACGGCGTTTTCAGAAACGCGGCTTCCTTTTGTAACCCACCGGAATCCGTTAACACAACGCGTGCTCCCTCAACCGTGGATAACATTTCAAGATACGGTAATGGCTCAATCAGTCTGACAGAAGCAGATAGGTTGGCTTTGTAGTCTCGAACAATGGCACTGATTCGCGGGTGCACAGGAAACAAAATCGGCCCTGTGTCACGAGCTATTCGATCAAGCGCAGATAACAGATCAAAAAGCACCGCAGGCTCTGTATTGGACGGCCGATGCAACGTGAGTAGCGCATAGTCACCATTGATTCCATGTGCAGCACTTTTCTGCCCGCGTTGATGAGCAATGGCAAGGTTACGAATAACAGTATCCCGCATCACGTCACCTGAGAAAACGGTTCGATCCTGCAGATTCTCGTTTTGCAGGTTAGTCATACCCGCCGGGGTTGGCGCATAGAGCCGATCACTACAATGATCAGTGGCAACCCGGTTGATCTCTTCGGGCATAGCGCGGTTAAAGCTCCGTAAGCCCGCCTCAATGTGTGCCACGGGGATATGTAGCTTGGTCGCCGCCAGACAGGCAGCCAATGTTGAGTTGGTGTCTCCATAAACCACAACCACATCCGGCCTGTCACATTGAAACTGCGCCTCGAGTTTTGCGAGCATACCTGCTGTTTGAGCGCCGTGACCGCCGGAACCCACTTCAAGATTAATGTCCGGTCGGGGAATCTCAAGCTCATCAAAAAATACCGTAGACATTGAATCGTCATAATGCTGTCCGGTATGAATGATGGAATGACGGATATCCAGCCCGCCTGGCTGGTTTACATCAGCGAATGCCTGGCAGATCGGCGCCAGCTTAACAAACTGAGGTCTCGCTCCTACCACTGAAACAAAATTGATGCTCTTCTTCACGAGTGTACGAGCACCTGCAGTAAACGAAATAAAGTTCGGGACAAGCTATTAAAACCTGCCCATGCAGCGCACCGAAAGCTGTCAAAGCTACTCACTCCCAGCTGCCCGTTGCCTGAAGTCGGTGTAGAACTTATTCACCGCACCCACCACTTCATTGTTGTTTAGCGTGGCATTGACGAACTGACTGGTATTCAATACGTGCAAACGTGGATCTTTAGTTTGAACACCGGGAACAAGCTCCGAATAGCCCAGTACCTGCAATGGCTGAACTTTAATAGCACGATTAACGTGCACACCGATAATGTCGGATTCGTCGAAGTCAGGGAACATTCGCTTGATACCATCAACAAATGCCTCCTTGAAGTATTCATCCGACTTACTGATTTCTTCATCAGTCGACAACAGATAGCGAGGAAGATAGGTAAGGTTTTTTCCGCTGGTGTTTTCTGTGTCTACAACGTTGCTCATCCCGATCACACCGGTAAATGGAATAGTTTCGTCGGCTATATTGACCACATAATATCGGGTGATTGGTTTTTTTGTCACCAGGACTACACAAACCACCCCCAGATACTCAACACCACGATCTGACTGAACAGTATCCACAGACAACAGGGATGCCGGAATTATTTTCTGCAGAACATTGACGGGGCTGGTACAGATTACGTGATCAAAAACTAAATCCTCGCTGTCACAACTAACACTGATACCCGATTCTGTTGTCACCACTTCGCGAACGGCATTGTTTGTCAGAATTGTACCGCCGTTACCCGTTATGACAGCTTCCATTCTTGACATAATACTCTGGTAACCACCTTTCACATGTCCCAGGTGTTCCGCACTTGCAGACTTATCTCTCGCGGAGAACATACGTTTTATGTAAGACCAGATAAATACTGCCGAAACGCGCTTGTAGCTCGGACCCAGCTTGGCAAGCAACAACGGTTTCCAGAGTTTTTCAACATTCTCATTGCCCGACACACGGCGAAGCCATTGCTCACAGGTGGTATTTTCCAGCGCTTTCCAGTTGTTGATGCGAGACGCGTACAACATGGTAAAGCCAAGTCGTACTTTCGAAATCAGTGATAACAGCGGAAACTTTAAAAATTCAACATTGCTGCTGATCGAATGCAGTTTTTCATCGACGTAAAACCCGGTGTAGGTTCTGCGCCATTGCAAATCGTCTTTCATGCCCAGCTCGTCGAGCAGCCCGATCAAGTTCTGATCAGAGGGCAAAATCACATGGTAAAAGCGATCCCAGATCACTCCATCAAAGTCATGCCAGGTGGTGAGCCCACCGGTTCGATCTGCATGTTCAATGACGGTAACGCGGTGCCCATCCGCCGCCAGCTTGTGGGCCAGGGTCATCCCCATTAAGCCACCACCAACGATACCTATGTTCTTAGCACTCATGAGGTCAGTTGTTACCAAAACCACGTTCGTCAACTGCCTGCTTCTGCCAGGCAATGGTTTTTTTCAAACCTTCGTCCAGCGACACTTTGGCAGCGACGCCCAACAGACGTTCACTGAGGCTGGTGTCCGGCACCCGACGCATCACGTCTTCGTATTTATTTTTACTAAAGGACTCGTAGGGCACCAGCTCATAGTTTAGTTCACCAGGAGTTTCTGTCGCCAGCTTTACCCGCTTTGCCAGTTCCAGAATGGTGACTTCTTCTTTACTACCGATATTCAGAATTTCACCATTGGCTGAGTCTCTGATAATTGATTCGTACATGCCATCAACCGTATCCGAGACATATGTAAAGCTACGGGTTTGCAAACCATCACCGTGAATCGGAATAGTTTCGTTGTTGAGCACAGAGTTTATAAATACCGGCGGTGGCCCACCCCACCATGACAACGGCTGGCGTGGCCCGTACGATCCGAAAAACCGTAACAACGTTACCGGAAAGCCGTAGGCATCCTGGTAGGCAAATGCCAGATGTTCATCAAATAATTTGGAAACCGCGTAACTCCAGCGGGGTACTTTGGAATTGCCAATCAAGCTGTCTGTTGACTCTTCGGAAAACGGCACTGCCGGATTGCGACCATAGACATCAGATGTAGAGGCAAGCACACATTTGATTCCTCGGTCTCTGCCGAAGTCCAGAGCTGTTTCAGTGCCGTAGAAGTTGATCTTCAGTGTATCGATCGCTTTGCCGTAGCGCGGGATTTTAAAGGCGGCCAGATGCACCAGAACTTCTATATCGTCACTTAGGCTTTGCAGTGTTTTGGCTTCAGTAACATCCGCCTGCACAAACTCGAAGTTCGGGTTATTCATCGCATCTGCAATGTTTGACAAATGCCCCATGGACAAGTTGTCGACACCTATCACCCGATGGCCTTCAGCAAGTAATCGCTCGGTCAGATTTGATCCGAGGAACCCTGCTGCGCCGGTAACAAGAATGGTTTTTCGGGTCATGATTCTTCTTCGTTTAATGTCTGTTTCAGTGCGTGGAACTTAGTTGCACTCAAATGGTATAGCTCTTCGAAATTCTGTTTATTCTGCAAAGCAATGACACCCAATCCCAACAACTGAATAGCCAGCATTATGGCTACCAGCCCGACTACATAGGTATGTGGATGGTTGGCAAAAGCCAGTGCAAAGGCACCCGCTTCAACATCTGCAGCACTCATCGTCTTTAACGCCTGCAGAGACTCAAAATAATGTGCAAACATCCAGAAAGTGGAATACACAGCAAAAAGTGAGATAAA
>CALLLY010000485.1 GCA_938008205.1 uncultured Granulosicoccaceae bacterium | reverse complement strand
GGGACTTGTTGAAGTCGCTGTCGATACTCCGTGGACAAAAGACGGAACTCGATTTGCCGGGGTCTTAACTCGATCACTGATGACATATGTTGGTGCGCACGGGAAAGAGATTTTTGCCAGTGCGGTCGACGGCTACAGCATTACCATTCCGCTGTCTGATTTGGCAGAGTACGATACCCTGCTGGCCCTGCAGATGGATGGCGAGCGGATGCGGCTGCGAAGTAAGGGGCCGGCGTGGGTTATTTATCATCCGGATGATCGGCCGGACGTTCCGGAAACTCTGATAAACAGCCGTATGATCTGGCAGCTGCAGACGTTGGAAATCCGGTAGTGAAATCGATACCAATCAGTCTGCGTTTTCTGCGCAGTGGATTGCCTGATCTGTTGAGAAGTAATACCGGTGTAATTTGTGTTCTGCTAGTAAGCTTCGCGTTGGCCGCGCTGACGCACTCGGTATTAAGAAACCTCGATAATCGGCATAGCGAGGTTCAGCAATGGCAGTCACGAAATTTGTCGCGTCAGGTAGAGTGGCTTTGGGTGTCGACAAGAATCAATAAGCATCAACAAACACTGCTGCAGTCCGTATCGAACTATGTTGCCAACAAACCTGGTGCAAGCAAAGAAAAACTAATCAACAATTTTGATATTTACTGGAGCTGGTACAACTCGCTTGATGCGTTCAATGGTTCGTACTATGACCTGTTGCTTGAGGATAATCACTTTGATGGCGAAACCAGGGAGCTGATTGTAGAGTTGGGGGAGAGTGCCTCCGAGCTACAGAAAAACGGATCGGAGCATCTGGCGCGTCTGGAAAAAATCGTATTACAGATAAATAAATCTGACAGTGCCGTGACTCAAAAGGTGTTGCAGGAAACAGATAATGTCATGGCGGAATTAATCGCACTTGGTGAGAGTGTGGTGATTTTAATGCGACAAAGCATGCAGGCGCAGGAACACTCGTCCAGGGAGCTAACGAAAAGTCTGTCTGCCGCTTTTATGGCTATTGCGGCAATAGTGAGCTTAAGTGTGTTGGGGATGGGGTTGTATTTTCTGCAGAAGCTGGACAGTAATAAACGCTTGCGCGGGTTAAACAGAAAGCTCACAGATCTATACACTGAAAAATCGCAGCAGGCAAAGTTGATGGAAACGCTTGCCCTCGAAGACAGTTTAACCGGTCTGTTAAACCGTGAAGGTTATTATCGTAAGTTAAGAGCTGCATTTGATGAGACGGGCCCACATGGTGTGGTGTTTCTCGATCTCGATATGTTTAATGTGGTCAACGACTCGGCTGGTCGCAAAGGCGGAGACGAACTCATTCAGCAGATTGGTGTTGAATTCGCAGGTTTATGTGAAAGACATTGTTGTTGTGCTGCACGGCTGGGTGATGATGAATTTGCGTTTCTATGCCAAAACGTCACTGAGAACCAGTTTGAAGAAATAGTCGATGCTATTCAGAATCTGTTTTCACCCATGTTGTTTGCGCATCTGGAACGGGAATTCAGACAAACTGCGAGTATTGGTGCGTACTTTTTTGATGTTGATAACCACACCGACGATAGTGTTATGGCCAGGGCGGATGCCGCCTGCCTGGAAGCGAAGCGTGCCGGTGGAAACCGGGTGAGATATTACACCGATCACAATTCTCTCGTTGCTGAGCGTCAAAGTGATATGCAGGTTATAGAACAAATACATGCAGCGCTCGATCACAACAGGTTTGTGCTGTACTACCAGCCAATCGTCACATTAACTGAAGGAGGCCACAAGCCCTATAGTTATGAGCTACTCATCCGTATGACAGCGAGTAACGGTGAGCTGGTTCCACCGGGGATCTTCCTGGGGGTGGCTGAGCGTTACGGGCTGATGCCGCGGATTGATCAATGGGTCGTGAATGAAGCGTTGAGCTGGCTTGAAAATAATGACATCCAAAAGAAAGCGCTTCAGTGTATTAATATCAACTTGTCTGGCTTATCAATTAACGATGATGACTGGATTGCCAATTTGTTAAAAGAGATCTCCGGGCGAAAAGTGAATCCCGCACAAATTTGTTTTGAAATCACTGAAAGCGCGGCACTGTATAACTCTGCCCTGGGGAACTTAAACTCTCTTCGAGACGTTGGAGTGCGATTGTCACTGGATGACTTTGGCAGTGGCTTTTCCTCCTTCGAGTATTTAGAGCAACTCCCGGTAGATCAGGTAAAGATTGACGGTGCATTCATACGCGATCTTGATAGCAACCATACACATCAGGAGTTTATCCGTGCGATTGCGGCAATGTGTAACGCGCTTAATAAATTCACCGTGGGTGAATTTGTCGAAAACGAAGCGTCGATGAACAAATTACGGGAACTCGGCGTGCACGGCGCACAAGGCTATCACCTCGCGGTACCGGCACCATTGCCCGTAAAAGCAGCCGAAAGCGCATTGCAGCAGGTAGCTTGAGAGATGTTGTTAAAGCAGTGCGCTAAGAAAATAGTGCCACGCAGCAAGAGAAAATATTTTTAGAATAACTCAATCGTGGAGGGCGTTGTAGTTTAGCACCAGGAAACCCGACGTGAGCGAGGCTAAGCGCAATACATCTACTCGCTGACGTTGCGGGCTTCCTGACAGCCGCCAAAAACAAAGGCTTTTCCAGCGCTCTCATTCGAGAGAGCGCTACCCGGATTGTACCGAGTCATGCCTTGAACGAAGCCTGCATAAAGTCAGATCGGCTGCACTTCAAATCCGTCAGCGGCATCTTTAACTTCATATCCCATAGCAGCCAGTTCATCGCGCATCTGATCTGCGGTCGCCCAGTCTTTTGCTGCTCGTGCCTGTTGCCGGCGCTCTGCGAGTGCTATCGCCTCTGCCGGTATATCTGCGGCTTGCTCGGGTTCCCAGGTGGATAGCTGTAAACCCAGTACGTCATCGATTAACGTCACGGTGGCTTTTTTGTCTGCGTCTGACACCGTGTTGTCTTTCATTAAATCCCAGATCAGAGCGATGGTCCGTGAAGTGTTGAGATCGTCGTTGATGTATTCACGAAAGTGCTTCTCGTATCCGCTGGCTATTGTTCCGCCATTCTCCCAGCGGTAATAAGCTTCTCGCATTCTGGTTAATGCCTTAACTGCACTGTCGAGTGCCTCCCAGCTGAACATGATGTCGCTGCGATAGTGTGCAAGCAGACAAAAGTAACGATACGCAATCGGGTCATAACCTTTTTCGATCAGTGTCGAGGTAGTGAGAAACTCACCACTGGATTTCGACATTTTTTCTTTATCGGTTTGCAGAAAATAACCATGCATCCAGTAGTTCGACAAGTTAGTGCCATAGCATGCCTGAGATTGCGCAATCTCGTTGCTGTGGTGAATCGGTATGTGGTCTTTACCACCGCAATGGATGTCGAACAGCGGGCCCAGGTATTTTGCTGCCATCGCTGAACACTCGATATGCCAGCCTGGAAAACCTTTGCCCCATGGACTCTCCCATTCCATCTGGCGTTGTTCGTCGGGCGGGCTGAATTTCCAAAGCGCGAAATCGGTGACGTTTCGTTTTTCGCCTTTATCGATTCGTGCTCCTTCCTGTAAGCCTTCAACGTCGAGTCGGGCCAGGTACCCGTAGTCCGGATCTTTACTGGTATCAAAGTAGATACCGTCACTGGTTTGGTAACACATACCCTTGGCTTCGATCTGTTGTATCGCTTCGATTTGTTCGGGGATATGGTCGGTTGCCTTGCACAGTGTAGTGGGTGTTTTTATGTTAAGCCGCGTTAGATCAATCATAAACGCATCGGTATAGATTTGTGCAATCTCCCAAGCGGTTTTGCCGGTGCGCGCGGCACCTTTTTCCATTTTGTCTTCACCGTCATCGGCATCGGAGACTAAATGGCCCACGTCTGTAATATTAACCACGTGCTCAAC
>CALLLY010000484.1 GCA_938008205.1 uncultured Granulosicoccaceae bacterium | reverse complement strand
TGTCTCACCGCACCAAGACGCGTCATCAATGGATTGTCCGGTAGTATTGGTGGTGGCGTTAACTATGGAATCGGTGCCGCGACCGCCTTACCGGGGAGTACTGTATTTGTACTCAGCGGCGACGGTTCCCTAGGGTTCCATCTGGCAGAGTTTGAAACGGCTGTCAGAAACGGTGTGTCTTTTGTTGTTGTGATTGGTAATGACTATAAGTGGAATGCCGAGCATCAGCTGCAACTGAAGCAGTATGGAAGCGACCGGCTTTACGCGTGTGATCTAACAGATATGCAGTACCACGTCGCCGTTGAGGCGATGGGCGGTTTTGGAAAATCCGTAACAGATATCGAGTCACTTCCATCGGTTTTGTATGAAGCGGTTAAGTGTGGTGTCGTAGCCTGTATTGATGTGAAGATTGCTGGTGAACCCGCGCCGAATATACAGGGTGGCTCGTGAGCTACTTTGTAAAAAATTTGTTGTTTCTTTTACTTACTTGCCCGTCTTTAGGAAACGCTAGTGCAATGATTATTCGGCATGATATTGCAGACCAGGAATATCTGGATCTTGGAGAGAAATATTCAGCTTCAATGGCATACATCGATGGTTGTGCCGGCACGCTTATCCAGCCGGACTGGATATTAACAGCGGCTCATTGCGTGGTAGGGCGGCAACAATCGTTGTTTTACGCCACTCATAAAGAATCACAGTATCGTATTGATAAAATAGTACCGCACCCTGACTTCAATCTGGGTGAGAACCCGCAGCATGATATTGCCCTCATTCAGCTTAAAAACAAAATACACAATGGTGCGCCAGCAAAATTGTATGCGTCAAAAGACGAGACCGGTAAGCAGGTTATATTTGTAGGCAAAGGAAAATTTGGCAATGGTATTGATGGGCCAACAAAACATGATGGCCGTCAGCGAGGCGCTAATAACACCGTTATTGGCGCCAGCGAGCAATGGCTTGAGTTTGTTTTTCGACAACCCCGGGAATGCAACAGCACTCGAAGGAATCAGTGGTGGCGGGGATAGCGGAGGCCCCGCGTTCATAACTACAGACTCACAGCTCTACGTTGCCGGTGTGAGTTCTTTCCAGAGAGGTGATGGACACCAGGAAGGTACCTACGGTGTGCGTGAGTATTACGCCCGGGTGTCTTCGAATGTCGAGTGGATCGAAACCGTCATCAGCAACGCAGAGACGACTTCCGTAATACCTGATCACCTCATTATCGATGCTATAAAATCTGACAATAAGCAGCAATTAATCAACGCCCTGAATAACGCGGTGCTGAATGATGAAGTGATCATGCAGGAGGCGCTTTTACAGACTGTTGTACTCAACAGGGTGTCACTGGCCCGGGAACTGATTACCCGCGGAGCAGACATTGGTTCAATTTTAATCAATGAATTGTCAGTCTTTGAATTGGCTATGCATAGTGAGCGTTTGGATTATTTGCGAATGCTGATTTTTGAATTTCCGCATTTGAAGAGTATTCATGGTGAAAGGAGCAGGGTATTGCCACTGCTTATCGACATAGCCGGGCGGGATACTGACCCTCAGGTGCTGGAGGCGGTCGATATTCTGTTGAACCAGGGGGCGAATATAAACGCACAAACCAGAGACGGAGATACGGCGGTTATTCTGGCTGGTTGGATATCCGGCAACCTGGATTTGGTTACACTGTTAGTTGAACGTGGTGCGGACGTCAATATCCCAAACAATAACGGAGATACACCGTTGATAGATGCTGCGTATAAGGGCAGAAACGAAATTCTTGAATATCTGTTAGAGAATGGGGCTGATGCCAGTATTAAAAACTATGCCGGACGGTCTGCATTGGATATGGCTCGGCATAATAAAAACCAGTATGCAGTAGTTTGCTAATCACCCGAGAGCAATAATTAGTAGTCTACTTAACTGCTGCTCGCCGGAGGGGTTGTCTGCTTGAAAAATCAAAAGGCAGCCTTTAGGGTGAATTTGTCAGCAAGATTCAACCGTACCCTATGCAAACTACCAATAGAGCTGCCCATGCCGAACCGGTTTCGGTGTTTCCCATCGCCCAGGCGACTTCCACCGTTTTCCCGGATTTGTATTTCAGGCAGGTTTTCCTGTTTTTTATAGAAGCAGGTACCAAGCGCGTAATCGATGCCGAGGGCAATGAAATGGTTGCCCACGCAGGTGACTTACTTGTATTGCCTCAGGAAAGTATTGTGACTATGGAAAATCGACCTGTCATGGAAAACAATTACCGCGCGTTGGGTATTGCCTATTCCAATGAATCTGTTCTCAATGTGCTTTCACAACAACCCGGTGGCACCAAACCCCCAATCCAGCACATTCATGCACATAACCATGAGCCGGGTATGCTGGTGCCGCATATCAAAGAAACGTTGCATCAGGAGAGTCTCAATAATTATTTACGCACGCACAGATTGATGGAACCGTTGTATTGGTTGAAACATCACGGTTTTAGCATCCCGATCACCATCGAAGAGTCGTTATTGAGCCGAGTGCGGGCCATTATTGAGGAGGATGTGAGCTTGCCGTGGACATCGGGGGAGGTTGCCAGTCAGTTGGCCATGAGCGAACCGACCATGCGTCGCCGTCTGGCAAAAAACGGACAAGGCTTTGCGAAAATTCTCTTAAACACCCGGCTTGAATTTGGGTTAAGTCTGCTGCAAACAACTACTTCCAGTATCTCAATGATCGCCTACGATTCCGGCTTTAAAACACCGTCGCACTTTGCAGACGCATTCAGAAAACGATTCGGTATTTCACCGAAAAATATACGTGAAAGACTTGATTGAACGAAATTCGAAAGATTTTGATCATTATTCAGAAGTGATCGACCCCTGCCGGCCGTAAATTATCCCTGCACTTTTTGCAAAATCAAACAAAGGATAATGACATGCGATATTCAAAAATAATTTCATCTATCATTCTGTCAGTCATATTGGTCGCGCCGGTTATGGCGGCAGATTTCAAAGTCACCAGTACTGACATCGCTGAGGGTATGCAGTTAAGCCGTGAAAATGTTTTCCAGGGTTTTGGCTGTGAAGGAGGCAACACCGCACCTGCACTGGCCTGGGAGAATGCACCCGAAGGTACCAAAAGCTTTGCGATTACAGCGTATGATCCCGATGCACCCACTGGATCCGGGTGGTGGCACTGGTTTGCTTTTAATATTCCTGCTGAAGTGACTAGTCTCAACACTGGAGAGGCGTTACCTGACGGTTCGGTTGAACTGGTGAACGATTATGGCAGCAGGGGTTTTGGTGGCGCTTGTCCTCCTGCCGGTGAAGTACATCGGTACCAGTTTACGGTTCACGCATTGCCGACCATGCTGGAAATTGACGGTTCAGTTTCCAATGCGTTAGCCGGATTTATGGTACGCGCCAATGCGATAGCTTCATCGACAATCACGGCGGTGTATAACCGTTAACGCTGACCGCACTTGTCTGGGTTGCGCTGTCTGTAGAGGCAGCGCAGCTTTGGCATGTGGTTGGTGAGCCTAGATGAAGTGTTGATCTCAAGTTTCGATAGTAGTACCGGTCCCTGTAGATCAGTTATTATGCAGGGAAAAATGTAGCGTAGAGTGATGCAGGAAGAATTTTATACACGCCCGATATTGGCCGTAAGTGATGTAACAGCCAGTATTTCATACTACTGTGAAAAGCTTGGCTTCGAGGAAATGTGGAGATCACCGGCCGACAGTCCAATCATTGCACAGGTAGGTCGCCACGGATTAGAGATCATCCTTGATTCGCAAAGCGCAATTCCGAAGGCTTCAATCCCATCCGTTCTCAGTATGTCTCTGCACCAACCTGAGCGGCTTGGAGAGATTTATCAAGAATTTCAGACCGTCGGGCAGAAGTTATCGGTGCGCCGTTTGAAGTCGTTTGGCAGCCGGGGTTATTTCAATTAGACGTTAAAGATCTGGACGGGAACATTTTGGTGTTCTGGGGAGATATACCGAAGTAGGGAGCGCTTGATCAGCACTTGCTGTAAGTTATTATTGGCAGGTTCAACCCACTCATGCATGCCTGTTCCTTCAAGTTCTTAGAACATCGTTTTCTGCTAGAGGTTTGCGGGTTGTCCCGGTTATTGGTGTTTCACAGTGCTGAACCGGCATTGCTATCCAGTCAACATACCGCGAGTACGGGAGAGTTGCGTATACCGCCAGGCAAGCCATAGAGCAACCGTTGAAGGGGCTCACGCGTGTGCAAAGGAAACAACGTTGAAACGAGACCAGCAATCTATGGTGGGTATATCTCTGTATTAAACCAGGAGTGGCACAGCGTTTTGCGCATCAATGAGAATGCGAGGCAAAGACAAGGTTAGTTCCGACCAGCGAGATGCTACTGGTCGGAACAAGCCAGTGACCTAAATCAAATCTACCACCAGCACATAGGCATCGCTGCCATCAAGGTACTCGGGCAGATCATCCATGCCAGCTTTAAATACAATTTCCAGTCGATCCCCTATTTTCCGGCCCAGCAGTGAATTGGTCAGATAAGCCGGTATACCTTCAGTAACGCCGGCCCGAATGGTAATTGGCTCGTCGAACTGATCAGTCGATTCAACCATTTCTCCATCTGACCAGCGATACATGTTGTACTTGAGTACGACGGGGTCACCGAAAACTATGGTATTGCCGCCACCGTTCGTCAAAGTGCG
>CALLLY010000483.1 GCA_938008205.1 uncultured Granulosicoccaceae bacterium | reverse complement strand
CATTGGCACAACTACCCGTGATGCGCTGGTCGCACTCGATCAGGACGAACGTACAGAAGCTGTAGTCATGGTTGGTGAAATCGGCGGATCAATGGAAGAAGAAGCATCCGAGTATGCTGCTACTATGAAAAAGCCTGTCGTTGCTGCCTTTATTGCCGGAGGATCTTCACCTCCAGGTAAAAAGATGGGGCATGCCGGTGCCATTGTTATGGGTGACAAAGGGACTTATCAATCGAAAAAGAAAGCGCTTGAAAGTGCTGGCGTTGAAGTGCTTGCCACCCCTTCGGCCATTGGTGCCGCGTTGTCCAATGCCAACATCAATAACCCGGGATAGATCATGTTATATCTGTGGACAAAAGCACTGCACATTATTTTTATGGTGGCGTGGATGGCGAGTCTGCTGGTGTACCCGCGTTATAAATTGCACCAATTGAAGTCCGCACCGGGGGCGCAGTTATTCGAAACTATGAAGTCGGCATCTGCACAGCTTCGTAAAATCATATTGACGCCCAGCATGCTGGCGGTGTGGATTCTGGGCATCGCGCTGCTGGTACAAAATCCGGGGGTAGCATCTGGAAAATGGATCTGGGTAAAGCTGATTCTGGTATTGGCGATGACTGGCCTGCACGGCATGTTTGTCGGTATGGGTAAGAAAATTGATAACGGTGATGGTGCTGTTTCTGAAAAGAAGTTACGGCTGTTGAATGAAGTGCCTTTTGTGTTGTTGATTGTTGTTGTGTTGCTGGCGGTGCTTAAGCCTTTTTGACGGTTTTTTGTTGGCGTGGTTATGCATTCGCTGCGCTCACCAGTGTTTCATTCGCTGCGCTCACCGGTTTTACATTCGCTGCGCTCACCGGTGTGTCTTGCCATCCATGGCTTTTTTCGTTGCCAGTCCCTGGCGGTACGAGTCACTTTTGAAGGGCACAAAAGTAACCAAAACGCCTGATCTGGTAGGTCGCGGATGAATTGCCCTGCGGGTTGCTGCGCAATTTTTTGAAATCACCCTCCATCGGGCCGCGCTGAATGCACGTCCTGTGCAGCAGCGCTCACGCGCTATCCCTAGCGCTTAGACCCGATTCCAGGTGATTTCAAAAAACTATTCATACGCTGTTGAGGTGCGAGGGGATAGTTGTGGTTGTTTGTTCTTGGATCGCTATTTCTTGGTGGTGCTTGGGCACCTACCTCATCGATATTTGGATAGTCTCAAACCACGCGATTGATACTTGGTTCACTTATCACGCTGCCCCGGTACGAATATCAATCTTTCCATGCAGCGTTTTATGCACCGGACAACGATCTGCGATTTCCATCATGCGGTCTTTTTGTTCGGGAGTGAGGTCTCCTTCTATCGTGATTGTTCTGGTTATCACATCGATCTGTGGGTGTTGCTCATCACAGGCTGCGCAGTCGTCCCCGTGCTCTCGACCGTGAGATAGTTCTACACTGACATGTTCTACCGGCCATTTCTTGCGGTTGGCGTACATTCTCATGGTCATTGTGGTGCAGGCACCTAACGCTGCGAGCAGGTGGGCGTAGGGATCCGGGCCGTGATTGCCTCCGCCAACTGAAGTGGGCTCGTCTGCCAGCCAGTGGTGTGCTTGGGTGTATACATCCTGAGTAAATACATGATCTTTTTCGCTAACCAATACCTGGCCTTTTTGTACTGCAGGTTTAGTTTCTTCCGGCGTTTCCGTACTGATGTAGCGCAGTGCCCAGGCGGCGATGGTGTCGGCAACGTAGCGGGCATCTTGTTTGTTGCTGAGTAAGTGGTCGGCGTTATCCAGGCTGACAAAGCTCTTTGGGTGTTTGGCTGCGATATAGATTTTTTCTGCGTTGCTGATGGACACCACATTGTCAGTGGGGGAGTGCATCACTAACAATGCATTCTTCATGGTAGCGATATTGTTTATTGTGTTATCTCTTAAGTCGTCAATAAACTGCTTTTTAATAGTGAACTTGCGACCGGCCAGCGTGACTTCGGCTTCGCCCTGGCTCTCTATAGTGTCAATATCACAGGCGAACTGATGCAACACATGGTCTGCTTCAGCCGGAGAGCCTATGGTAACTACACCTGTTACACTGCCGAGCTTACCCGCGGCATTGAGAACTGCCGTGCCTCCAAGGCTATGGCCAATAAGTAGAGCCGGTGCCTGGTATTCGTTTTCCAGATGCTTTGCAGCAGCAACTAGATCATCAACATTGGAGGTAAAGTTGGTGTTGGAAAAATCACCATCGCTACTGCCGAGTCCGGTGAAGTCAAAGCGAAATACAGCAAATCCATACTCAACCAGCGCACGGGATATTCGTGAAGCAGCGGCGATGTCTTTGCCACAGGTAAAGCAGTGTGCAAACAGCACATAGGCTTTAGGTGGTGTGGATGGTTGTTCGAGCAGGCCTGCCAGCTGATCGCCCTGGCTGCCTGTGAAAGTGACTTTGCTTTTGCCCATGAGTGTTCCGCTGGTGCTGGTTAATGGGGTTGTTGACAACACCATGGCAAAAGAGTTTCACAGCATCAGTTATGTGATGCAGCAGTACGAGCTACATTGGTGTGTCCAAGGGGTGATGGCCAATTCTTATCAGGTTGGGTATCTGTAACTACTCGCTGCTGCGGATCGTTGCGCGACTTAACAGTGAGTTGTTGAGTGTTACACCCAGACCATGCCCTTGCGGAGCACTGAT
>CALLLY010000482.1 GCA_938008205.1 uncultured Granulosicoccaceae bacterium | reverse complement strand
ATTTAGGGAGCCCGAAGCGTGAGCGAGTTGAAATACTGTGTTGCCTCGCTTACGCGTCGGGTTTCCTGGTGCTAATTGCCAGCGTGCTGGGTTATCGACTGTCCTCCGAAAGTGAGAGGGTGTGGCGAAGGCTGGAGTTGTTGTTAATTTAGGGAGCCCGTAGCGTGAGCGAGTTTGAAATACTGTGTTGCCTCGCTTACGCGTCGGGTTTCCTGGTGCTCCGAGCTTTGTGTTGGGCATTGACTGCGCGCGAGGGTCTCAGCGCAGTAGAGGGCTCGTAAATCCCGGTTTGCGATCTGCAAAAGCCCGGGCTGAGTTTTCGCTGAGCTTTTATTTTGACGCTGACGCCTTCGTGCAATGTCAGTAACAGAGGCTCAGTACGTCAGGTACTTCTGGGGTGGGCTGACGAACTTCATGATCGCTGCCTGCAGCAGATAGCAGACCGCCGCAATCAGTGCCCATAACACGGTAATCGCAAAGAAAATGTCCGGTGCTTTCATCAGGGTGGTCATCAGCGAATCCTGATAATAGAAAAACCATTGGTTTTCAGCGGGAAACACCAGCTCGTGAAAAGCCCGGAATATCTTCAGCGGGCCGATAATAAACACCGTCACCAGTACCGCCATGCCAACGATCAACAGCGTCATCAAAGAATTGCCCAGCGATGGCAGCGCTATGTTGCGCAGACGCGAAACAATCAGCAGCACCACCCACAACGCCAGTGCTCCCCAGCCGATCGGCATCATGATATCCACCAGTATTGCAACATCTTCCAGGTGAGTGGCCTCGGCGTCTGTGAGCAGTATTTGCGGGGTGGTATCTGGGGTATAGGTGAGCTCGCGCAGGCCTGCGCCGCTTTGATTGATGGCGGTGCTGATTTCCGCGAACAGGCGGTGGTGCTCTTCAGGGCTGGTTAGCTCGAAACCGTTTTTGCCCTGGCGGTTTTGCGGGGCAAAAGTTTTTATATGACTATTGATGTCCAGCCATTGATAGAACAGTCCGTAACCATAGTTTAGAGGCTGCATGATTTTCCACGCCAGAAACAGCGCCGTTAAAAAGCTGCAAATGGTAATTAGCGTATAGTGTAGGAATCTCACCCAATCACCTTCCACAAGAAAGTCTATTCATGACTGATAAAGATAGCAGATACCGATTTCTGTTGGAAAAGGCAAATGTGCGCGGCGTGCTCGTGCATCTTGATCAAACCTGGAGTGAA
Organism: uncultured Granulosicoccaceae bacterium; assembly: GCA_938008205.1. Taxonomy (GTDB): domain Bacteria; phylum Pseudomonadota; class Gammaproteobacteria; order Granulosicoccales; family Granulosicoccaceae. The sequence goes on along the minus strand of CALLLY010000482.1, from coordinate 6,006 downwards.
GCGCTGAGCCGGGCCGAGTACCCGCCCAATGTGCAGCGCGTACTCGGCCATGCCATGGCGGCTATTCCGCTGTTGGCGTCGACAATCAAATTCACTGGCAAGCTTACGCTGCAAGCCAAGGGTGACGGGCCGGTATCGCTACTGGTTGTGCAGGCAAATTCACAAGGCGGGCAGCGCGGGTTGGCGCAGTGGCGTGAAGATCCACCGGCAGGTCCGCTCACCGACGTGTTCGGCCAGACCAGTCTCAGCATTCAAATAGAAAGCGGCCGTGGTGAGGTTTATCAGGGTGTGGTCGAGGTGGTTGGTGAAGGCCTGCAGGATGCGCTGGCCAATTACTTCGAACACTCCGAACAACTGCCAACACGCTTCTGGTTGCACTGCAGTGAACAAGGTGCGGCTGGCATGCTGCTGCAGCAACTCCCCGAAGAATCGCGTACCACCGATGGTGATGAAGACGACTGGCAGCGAGTGGTCATGATGGCCGATACCATTACCGGTGATGAGCTGTATCAACGCCCTCCGCAGGAGCTGTTGAGTAAAGTGTTCAGTGAAGACGAAGTCCGCCTTTACGATGCCGAGCCGGTGCGCTTTGAATGTAACTGCTCACGCGATCGCACTGCAGGTCTGATTGCCGGCCTTGGTCGCGAAGAAGCGACGGAGATATTAGCGCAGGAAGGCCAGATCGAGATTATCTGCGAGTTTTGTAACTCGAAAAATGTGTTTGACAGTATTGATGTAGAGACCATTTTTCGCGGTGGTGATCAGTCCGGCACTATTCACTAAAGTTGAATGTGCGGTTTTGGTGGTAACAGCGTTTAATGTAATAAGGGCTCACTTAAGCAAAGGCGCTAAGGCATTTGCAGGAAGCCCGAAGCGTGAGCGAGTTGAAAGTGCGTGCTGCCTCGCTCACGCGTCGGGTTTCCTGGTGCTAACCGACTGTGGTGCCGACGTTTACAACGAGGTCAGCGTGGGGCGGATTGTTTATTCCGGCTGATACTCACTACTACAACAGTAAATCACCCGTCACCGCAAACCGGACACTTCGGATTCTTCCGCAATCCGATTTCACGCCATTCCATCGACAGGCCATCAAGCAACAGCAGTCGCCCTTCCAGCGTTCGGCCAAAGCCGGCCAATACTTTGATAGTCTCTGCAGCCTGTGCGGTGCCAATCAGGCCGACTATCGGTGAAAGCACACCGGTTAGCGCGCAGGTATCTGCAGATTCCGATGTGCTGGAGTACAGGCAGCGGTAGCAGGGGGCGTCCGGCTTGTGTCCGGCGAAAACGCTGACTTGTCCGTCAAAGCGAATCGCCGCACCGGAAACCAGCGGTACCGAGTGTTTAACGCAGGCCTCATTAACGGCAAAACGGGTGGGGAAGTTGTCGCTGCCTTCAAGTACCACGTTGCACTGCGGCACAATTTCGTTGAGCGATTCCGCTTCAAGCACTTCATCGATAGTATCGATGCGGATATCCGGGTTTATCGCGTGGCAGGTCTCGCGGGCAGAGTGAGCTTTCAGTTCCCCCACACGATTGGTGTTGTGTGCAATCTGACGCTGCAGGTTGGATACCTCCACTACATCAAAGTCTGCGAATATGAGCCTGCCAATGCCGGCTGCTGCCAGGTACATTGCCGCAGGGCTGCCAAGCCCGCCAAGGCCGACAATCAGGGCGGTGCTGTCGAGTAGCTTTTGCTGACCTTCCTCGCCGATCTCTGCGAGGTTGGTGTGGCGGCTGTAACGATCTTGCTGATTCGGGGTCATTGGTAATGAATGGTGCGGGTAATTTTTACGGGCGGCACGGACTGATCTATCATACACAGGTGAACTTTTTAGCACATGTCTTTCTGGCCAACGGTGAGCCCGACGCAATTGTCGGACAACTGTGTGGTGACTTCGTTCGTGGCTCGCGGCTGCAGGACTACCCCGAGGCTATTGTGCACGGTATACAAGTGCATCGGGCTGTGGACTCTTTCACCGATAAACATCCGTTAAACCGCAAGGCACGTGCGTTGTTTGAATCGCCGCATCGTCGCTATGCCGGCATTATCTGCGATGTGGTTTATGATCACTTTTTGGCACTTGACTGGCACCGTTACAGCGATACGCCATTGGCAGATTACGCCGCACTGGTTGATCAGTCTTTACAGAGTCGCGCACAGGTACTGCCTGAACGGTTACGCGATTTTATGCCCTATCTGGCTTCTGAAAAAATATTGCAAAGTAATACAGAGCAACCGCATATTAATCTGACACTGGAACGTATCTCCAGGCGTCGTAAAAGTATGGCACCACTGGCGACTGCAGCGCCTGTGCTATGGGGAAACCGCGATGCACTGTATAAAATTTTTGATCAGTTTTTTCCACAGCTGATCGCTCATACCCGTGAGGTACAACAACAGGTACGCAGCAATCCTGTTCAAGCAGCTGGAAAAATCAATGGCTGATTCTCCCCGTAAAAATAGCCATAAAAACGGCGATCAAAATAGCCACAAAAACGGCCATAACAACAATGATAAGAAGCCTGCAAAAAAATCAGTGCAGCTAACCAGTGCCAACGCGCCGGTCTATGCAGAGGCAACCGATAAAAAGAAGGTTAGCCGCGCAGCCAAAAAACCTGCAAAAGCCAGTGGTAAAAAAGCTGCTCTAAAACCTCCGGTGGAATTTGACGACAGATCGTTATATATCAACCGCGAGCTCAGCGTACTTGAATTTAACAAGCGCGTACTGGCACTGGCTCGCGATGAAAAAATACCGCTGCTTGAACGACTGTTTTATCTGTGTATTTGCAGCAGTAATCTCGATGAGTTTTTTGAAGTTAGAGTGGCTGGTTTACAAAAGCAGGCGCAAACCGGCGCGCGTGGTACCGGCCCCGATCAGTTAACACCACAGCAACAACTGGCACAGATCAGTAGCAAGGCACATCGGCTGGTCCGGCAACAGTACAAAGTCCTTAATCAGGAGTTATTACCGGCACTGGCAAAAAACGATATCACTTTCCCGCAACCGCAACACTGGAACAAGGCGGTTGAATCGTGGGCCTGTGAATTCTTTGATGCCGAACTGCTTCCGGTACTGAGTCCGCTGGGGCTGGACCCCGCTCACCCGTTCCCGCAACTGACCAACAAAAGCCTGAATTTTATTGTCAGTTTAAAAGGTAAAGATGCTTTTGGAAGAGACACTGGCATGGCAGTGGTGCGGGCACCGCGATCATTGCCAAGAGTCATTCAGGTTCCGGAGGAATTGTCAGCGAGGCATGATCAGTTCGTGTTGCTCTCAACCATGATCGAACACAATATGCAAAAGCTGTTTCCCGGTCTGCAAACCAAAGGGGTTTACCAGTTTCGTCTTACCAGAAACAGTGATCTGTACCTTGCCGATGAAGATGTTGCTGACTTGCGGCTTGCACTACAGGATGAGCTTAACTCACGCGACTATGGCCAGGCCGTGCGGCTGGAGGTAGATAAACGTTGTCCGGGAGCGTTGATGGACTTTCTGTTGCAGCACTTCGAGCTCGGCAAAGAAGATCTTTATATATGCGATGGTCCGGTTAATCTTAACCGGCTGCAACAGCTGCCCAGTCTAATAGATCGTCCTGATCTTAAGTTTGCGCCACACAAGCCAGGTGTTATTGATCGAGTAACGTTTACCGGACTACGCAGTAAAGATGTGTTGCTGCACTACCCGTATCAATCAAGCCAGGCCGTCGTGTCATTTTTACAATCGGCTGCGCGGGACCGCAAGGTCGTTGCCATAAAACAGACGTTATATCGAACCGGAAGTGATTCTGCCTATGCCGATGCATTAATCGAGGCCGCGCAGAATGGCAAAGACGTTACCGTGATCATAGAGCTTAGAGCCCGCTTTGATGAAGAGGCCAACATTAATCTCGCAACTCGGCTGCAACGCGCCGGTGTGCAGGTTGTGTATGGCGTAGTGGGATATAAAACGCACGCAAAAATGATTCTGATAGTGCGGCGGGAGAAAGGTAAGTTGTCACGCTATGCACATATTGCGACCGGTAACTACCACACCGGCACAGCGCGGGTGTATACAGACATCAGTCTGCTTACGCACAATAAGTCTATAACCGGTGATATACAAAAGATCTTTAATCAGCTTACCGGCCTTGGAAAAATGGCCAGTATGAAAAAAATGCTGCATGCGCCGTTTACCATGCGGGTGAATCTGATCCAGATGATCGAGCAGCAAACCCGCAGGGCCAGAGATGGAAAACCTGCAGTGATCAAAGCACGCATGAACGCGTTAAATGATCTTTCGGTGATTAAAGCGCTTTATGAGGCTTCCTGTGCCGGAGTAAAAATTAAACTGCTGGTCAGGGGCATTTGTGCACTGCGCCCGGGGGTGAAGGGAGTGTCTGAAAACATCAAGGTGTACTCTGTGGTGGGGCGTTTTCTAGAGCACTCCAGAGTGTATGTGTTTGGTGCGGGCCGCGACAGACAGGTGTTTATTTCCAGCGCTGACTGGATGCCCAGAAATCTCTATCACCGTGTTGAAGTTGCGGTGCCTTTGCTTGATGAGCAACTGAAAAATCGGGTGGTGAAAGAAACGCTCGACTACTACTTCAAAGATAATCAGTTTGCCTGGCTGTTACAAAGCAATGGTCGTTACAAGCGCCGCAAAACGACGCGTAAGCCGGTTAGTGCTCAGGCTGCATTGGTAAGAGAATTGTCAGACCAGTAGTTGGTGTCGCAAGTACTGTAACAAAACCTTTTCACAGGTATGCCCGATAACCCCGAATTATACGTTCTGTGTATCCGGTCGCTTGATCTTTGGTGCAGAGCTTTCTGCTGAGTCATGTGCTGATGGTGAGTTCTGTGGCAACAGATTGTAATTAGCTGCCCGCGCCTGCAGATAGCAGCTAATCATTACCGTAAATCCGGTAAAGACCATGATATTCTGCGCGACAAAAAAGCGTAGATACATGTGTGGGAAGATCACGTAATGAGCGGCAATGTAAATAATGCATATACCGCTTACCCGGCAAACCCGATGCTCGAAGGCATTCAGATTCTTAACGTTCTTCCACATCAGTAGAGTAACAAGTGCGCAAAGTGAGGTGATCAGATACATCTTGCTTATCCATCGTTTCGGATCGTACAACACCTCCAGGTAATCTTGCAGTGAGATCGGAATCTGGCTGTAGACACTGGGGTGGGTAGCTGTCATTTCAGAAATAAACGCGAAATAATAAAGTGTTTTCCAGCCGTAACTATCTGCCCAGTTTTGAATCAACAGAAATGCACCAACCAGGAATGAACCGCAAAGCACAATAGGAAGAAATCTGTTTTTCGGTTCTGTCAGTATAAGCAGTAACAGCATCAGTCCTGCGAATATAAACAGATCAACTCTTACCAGCACCGAAACAGCAATCAGCGGTAGTAGGTACCTGCTCTTGCGGGTATAGGCGACGCAAATTACCGCGACCCAGAACGAGGCTAAAGAATCAGCCAGTATCTGCTGCAGAACTTCCAGTTCACGGGTGTATTTGTAATAAACCACTGGCAGGGCCAATTGCAGTACTGGGTGAATGTGATTTCTAAACCCGAACCACACCAGTAAAAAACAGGCGCTAAACGCGGTGGCGGATATCAAGTGTCCTGCATCATAGATACTGAAACCCGCCCGGCCAGCCATCGCTAGCAATGAGTTAAAAGTAACACGTATCCGGTAGTAGGGCATTTGTTCCAGAAAGGCACCGCTGTCTTCATACATCGTGGCGCGGTAGCTGTCGCCCTGTGTTACCTCGTGAAACTCCTGCGCTGAGATCTTTGCCTGAAGATCACTATAGACTTTCTGATGGAGTTCTTCGTGCGGTGTACCGTTGAGTTTTTCAGCCGATGCGGCGTAGACCAGCATGTCCCATTCTGCCAGCGGGTGAGTCACTGAATAAGTGAAGAAGAACGCTGAACAGGCAATGATCCAGATGGCGGCGGCACGCTTGATCATGCTGTAGGTAACCAGGTCATTGATCATGCGGGCTCTC
>CALLLY010000481.1 GCA_938008205.1 uncultured Granulosicoccaceae bacterium | reverse complement strand
CCGGACCCGGCGAAACCAAACCAAGCACCACAACAGGGCAGGGTATCCCTAGTATACGCACTGCATTTAAAAGTGGTTTCTATACTGAACACCAATGACTGAATTAGATACGCCATTCAGAGATTCAGTAAAACTGGTGTCATGTTCAATATTGAAGCTGAGTTCGTCATTACCCAGCACTCTAAATCCCGCACCGGCGGCAACTTTGAAGGCGGTAGCCTCTGCCGGCCAGTTGTGCCCTAGCCGGGCACTGACTCGGTAGCGCGGCGACGCTGCCTGTGGATAGTCGGATGCTATGCCACCTCTGAACAAGGCAGCATTGAGTGATAGTTCCTGCGAGTCATCCTTAAATTCACCATTGTAGTCGGTAAACTGCGAGATACCGTTTGCTGTGGTGGCTACAGCGCCCTCATAGATTCTGTTTGACTGTGTTGCCACGACTCCCAGGGTCCAGCTGTTACTGCCGATGGTGCCAATGGTGCCCAACTCAATGCTGGCACCGACGCCGCTTGAGATTTTGTCTTCAGTCAGACGGGTAGTGATTTGATTCACTGTGCCGCTGAGTTTGACAAATTCATTTTTACCAAACGAATGAGAGTAGGCGAGTTCTGCGCGATCCTGTTTCGCTGCCAGTCTCAGATCCCGGCTCGAGTTGGTTATTTCGTTAATGTACACCTCGGTACTGAGTTCTTTTTTACCGCGGCTGTCGCGAACATACAGTTGTCCACCCGAGTAACCCAGCTCACCATCATCGCGGCTGTTCACACCGGCAACAATAGATCCGCCGCGTCGCGAGTTACCAAAGTGTGCAGCGATCGAGAGGTCATCTTCGGTATTGTTTTGAAGTTGTGTTTGTGCAAGCTCGAGTTGCCGGCGATTGTAGTCGATGGAGAATCCAAGATCGGCTGCGATCAGTGTATGTCTGAGCGACAAACCCGATTCGGTAATATTTAAATTCTGAATTTCGCTGCGAGTTAACCCGCCTGAGTAATAGGCTGGTCGCTGGTTTCTCATTGAAATCACCTGATCGGTAGCGTTGCGTCGCTCAGCATCGGTGAGTCCGTTTTCCATGGTGTTTTGAGCCAGAACAAATGCCTCTCGTTCTCTACCCACCTTGCGCAGGGCCAGGACCCGATCGCCGGTTGACAGTGGCTTACCACTGGCGAGAATTTCTTCTACCGAATTAACGTCATCATCAGCCAGCGCCAGTGCCAGCTGCTGCCATGCAGGAGAATCGAGACGCTTCTCATGCATTTTGGTAAGTATCAGGCGTGCATAGTCGTTTCGCTGCGTTGACAGATACCAGGCTGCCGCCATTTCCTGCCGCCATGCGGCTTCGTTACCGGTTTCCTCAGATGCCTCTGCCAGTAGTCGCTGTGTCCATGCTTCGTTTTCACCACTGCTGCCATAGCGGCGAAGCAGGCTGATATAATCGCGTGCCAATGCATTGGTTTTACCATCGGCCTCTGCGAGTACCAGCGGTCGTAGTTTGGCCAGGGCATATTGCCTGACTTTAAAGGCATGCGTGTTATTGCCGGTTTGCTCCAATGCATCGGCAAAACTCAACAGTACGTTGTAGTCGTGATCGTCCTTGAGCATAATTTTACTGAACCAGCGCAAGCTGGTTTTTGGTTGTTTGATGCGCATATAGCCAACTGCAAACGGGCTCCAGAGCTCCGGGCTGTCTACGGCGGCAGCTTCAAACTTGTCTAATGTGTCAGTCAGTCGCTTTTCGTCGTAGTACTGCTCACCCATCAGTGTCCAAAGGATACCCGTCATAGCATCAACGTTATCCGGTTGCATAAGCAGAGTGTTTTCGTAGGTCTCGAGCGCGGCAAGTGTGTCGGATTGTCGGTTGTAGTAGTCGGCCACTAACAACCAGTAGTCCGGCAGCTCGCGCAGAAGCAGCAGTTCTCCGGTGGCATCGAGATATCGCTCCAGGTGGGGATACACGTTTTCTTCAAGCGCTATTTCAAGTGCCGCCATCAGGAATTCGTCATCATCAGTTTTACGCCAGTAGTTTTCGGCGTAGTCAATCGCGGCTTTCGGATTATTTTGATCGAGGTGACTGGTGATGATGCGCCGGGTAAGGACCATTTCTTTACCGTCGTCGAGACCTAGCCGGTCAAGGTAGGGTGCACTGGCGAGTACCATCTGTGGTTTGCGGTAACGCCAGCCAATTGCTGATATCAGTTCGAGCTGGTAAGGCGTAGCACTGGCAAGATAGGTTGGCGTTACACTGGATGCCATCTCGAGTGCTAGCTCCGGTTGTTTAAGACGCCAGTGCAGCTCCATACGATTGATGGATTCTTCGCTCGATCGACCGTATCTGGCAGCAAAGGTCTGCCATGCCTGAAGAGAGTCTTTCCACTTGTTGTGGCGCTTGTGAAGTGCGGCGAGCTCGCGAAGCAGCATTGCGTCTCTGACACTGCCGTTCTGCATGTCGACAAGCGCTCTTGCGGCCAGCTCAGGACGGCCATCTGCTTCGTGCAATGCCACAAGCTTGAGGATTTGCTCGTGACTGATCGGCTGACGCTTAGCCATGCTCTGCAGCGTTTTTGCGGCAGTTGCAGAGTCCCAGTTCAATTCACTGAGCCGTATCAATTCAATATCGTTAGCGGTAGACGGGTACACGCTTGCAAGCCAGACGCGTTGCTGCTGAGCGTTTTGTATGTTGCCGTTCCATTCTTCAAGCTGCGCCAGTTTTACGCGCGCTTCTTTATCCTGTGGATCGATCTGCACACTTTTTCTGGCCCACTGTAGTGCTGTGCCGAGTTGTCGGGTCGCCAGTGCCAGATCGATCTGGCGTTGCATACCGTCGAGATCATAGGGGCGAATCTGCAGCAGTCTTTCGTTCCAGGCCATTGCCTGAGCAGTTAAGCCCATGCCCGAGGCCAGATGAACACCTTCCAGCAACAACTCAGCGTTATCGGGTTCGTTGATTAATCGTGCATGAACGGTTTGCAGAGCTTCGTCGTTACGTCCGGCAGCCAGCAGTAAGGATTGTCTGCGCTTGTTGAGCTCGCCATGGTATTGCTCATCGCTAAGTTCGATTATAGAGGCCAGGTATTCCGCAGATAGTCCCGGCAGATTCGATGCTTCTGACCAGGTTGCAGCTTTTTCCAGCCAGTAAATCGCGCGCTCTTCGTTGATGGTAGAAAGTTGCGCATAGAGCGGGTAGGCGAGGTCCGGACGTTCTGCAGACAGCGCCAGTCCTGCCAGGCGACTCATGATCCGGGTTTCTCGCGGCGCTGTTTTGACCAACCGTTCCAGTTCTTCGTTGGCAGATAGTTTGTTGCCGTGATTTTTGATCAGGTTAACCAGCTGAAAACCCAGTTCGAATTGTTGTACCGGATCGGTGGCTTTGGCCATTGCGGAACGAAAACAGGTTTCAGACTGACCGGGCAGGTTGTGACGCGCCAGGGTATATGCGCACTCTTGCAGGTGCTGAACAGCGTTGGCAGGATCTGCTGTTGCCAGTACCATTCTGTACGAGGCCGATAGCTCGGGTTGTTTCAGTTCTTCACTAATCTGTGCGGCACGCGTTAGCGTACCGATATCATGCAAAGACTGGGTGTCGAGAAAGTCCGTTAGCAGAGAAATAAGTTTGGCAGCGTATGATGTACTGCCTGCCACGTTTTCATTGGCAATATAGCCTTCTCTGGCAGATTCAAGGTTCAGCAGAAACTGATCGTTCCTACTGACAGGTGCATCCGGACGATTAGCCATCAGTTCTCTGGCATCCTGCCAACGCTTACTGCGAATGAGTGCCCGGATTATATTACCCATCTCATTAGTTGAAATGGTCCCCGCTGAGTCGTTTGCACGAATATAGGCGATATCCAGATCATCAATTTCAATCTGACCCAGCTCCGGTGTCGCTGACGGTATTTGCGTAAAAGTTTCCCGTGAAGGCAACAGTACGATAAAAGCAACCGTCAGCAGTAGTGCGATACTGATCAGATAGACTGGAGGAATCAGTCGTTCACGTTTGACAGTCGATAACTGCATTACCGGTATCCTTTGTTGAAAACTGGTAGCGGGTGTTACCATCTGGTGTCAACTCGCCACTGATTACATTGTCTTGTTGCCGCAGATCACAAAATCGTTTGTCGCCACTGAGTTCGAGTGTGACCGGTGCGTGCCCGCGCAGTCTGAAACTAACACGCCCCCCACGGGTTGCGCGCCAGCTTTCAACCTTTGCATTGGAAGACACCAGGTGTGGTTGTTGCGGTTTATTCTTGGAGGTGTAAAAACTAACCGTGTTAGCACCGTTGGTATGCAGATAGATGCCATCGTGCAGGGCACGGGCGCCGATCACTGTGCCGGTAGAGGACAGATCCGGCCAGGCGTTTTTACTGAGTATGCGTAGCGAACGAACCGACCCGAGCCCGCTGATTTTCCAACGTCCATCGAGATAGCGTGAAACGCCTGCGGTTCGAAAGTCCGGCACCTTTACCATGTACTCACTGGCAAACACCGGGAATATGTCTTGTGCAACGGACCATTCATACACTTCTTTGAGAGACCGGAGTGACGCTGCTTTGGTACCGATATAATTGTGGTAGTAAACGTTAACCGGTTTAATGCGTCTGGGGTACTCGGTCATGGCGAAGGTTTCCAGCACATTTCGGTATCCGTCAAACGGACCTGTCCAGTCGTTGGTATAAACGTTCTCGTTAATGATAGGGGCATACACCTGAACCAGATCGTTAACGATTCGTGCGTTAGGGCTGATAGAAGCGACAGACGGGTGCGCTTTTGAAATTCGGGTAGCTCCACCATTCATGTTCAACAACCCGTTTCGATCAATGATTTGCATAGCATCTTCGTTAGGCAAAGCGTTGCCGCTCCACAGAACAATCTTTGCGGTCTTATGCGGTGGTGCGAGGGTGCGATTTATAAAGTCTAATGAGCCGAGAATCTCGCGTTCAGTATTGAATCGATAATTGCTGACAGGCAGATTCATCTTGCCACTGGCGTCACCGTTGTTAATTAAATCCCACTTGAACGGGTGGCTAAAGGTGTGGGTTGCAAGCTCTACGTTATCCAGTTCGAATGTTTTACGAATAACGCTGAACATGCGAGCACTTCGATCAATGTACTGGTTAAACGAAACCATTTCCGCTTCCACAATCGACACGGTGTGTGGTAAGTCGTATTTAGTGAGAATTTCATCGTAGAGCACTTCAGCACCGAGCTTTTTTCCTGGCAACTCGGCCCACGATGGCAGAGCATCCCCGTCAATGTGCGCAAGCCAAAGGCGGTAACCGTTTTCACTGGTCACATCGGGCATTGGTGCATTCGTTAACTGCAGAGCCTTGCGCAGGAAAACGAATGGATTAATGATCCAGTCTACTCTTGCGTCAATATCTATTTCTATTACAGTAGGAAATATGGCAAGCCCGCCCCAGGGTCCGGTGATCACCGTGTCGGCTTCATTGCCATCTTTATCAGCAAAACGAATGTGTGGTGTATTAGCTGGCTGACTACTTCGCACAATCATCGACAACGGGGTCAGTCGCGGTGGTATGTCGTGCTCGAAGTCGGCAATAGTGTCTGCGCTTTTGAGTGTTAGCGAGTCCTGATCAAGCTCGTTCACCGGAGTGATACCGAGCAATTCGTTAAGCTGCGCGTCATTAGGAGTGCCTAACCCACCAAAGAATGCAAACGGTGTGTTGTCCTTGAGATTCTTAATCAGCCACTCTTTGTAGCCGGGAGTTTCGGTATATTGGCGATTCCAGATAGCGACACCTGCATAGTTACCTTTCAGCACGCCTGCTGGAAGGGTATCTTTGGCAAGATCCAGATACACAGGTACATACCCCATATATTCAAGTGGCATTGCCAGAAGCGTATGTACCTCAGCCATAGCCTGTGATTCTGTTTCGCGACTATCGTAAATGAGTAATACATCACGGGATATCACTTCCAGCGTGCTTACGCCAACGTAATCTAAAGACGGATTAGCGACCCATGGAATAAATCCATCTGACGTGATTTTTGCGGCCACTTCACGTGCCTTGCCTCTTTCAGCCGGAGGAACATAATCGATCACTATAATGTCCAGCTGATGCTTGTCTTTGATACGTGACAGTGTGGTACTCAGCCATTCACGGTCATTGTCAGGCACAGTGACATACTTTTGAGCGCTATTGTCCCAGCCGGAGTAAAGTGATTCTGCGGCAATGCCTTCCAGATACGGTGCAATCTGATCGATAATTTCAAACCCTCGATTGGCGATCAATCGAAGATTGGGGTGTTGCCTTTTAATACGGTACAGCAGGTTGCCTAATCCCTGTTCCTGTTGTTGCTTCTGCTCTGGAGTTTTGGCAAACAGCTGGTAACTATCCATGGTATCGAGAAACAAACCGTTATAACCGCGAGCGGTCAGGTCATTGACTCGCTGCAGTACGAAGCGCTGCCAGTCGGCGCTGGTCAGATCCATCACCTTGCTGTTCCAGCTGTCGTTAGTGCCAAAGACGGCAGAGTCAGGCAGAGTGTTGAACCACGGGCGGGTAGGGCCGATTTCACCAATGCTCATATAGGCAAAGGTAGTTGCACCGTGTTGCCGCAGAGACTGGTGCTCGGTTGCTTTAATGTTATCCGGCTCAAGCACAATTCTGCTGAACTGGGATAGCTCATTAACCGGCGGATTCGCACCGTAATAAAAGGCGATTTCACTGCCGTTTGCACTTGCTGCAAGGGGTGTGAAAATCACCAGCACTGCAGCCAGTATTTTTCTAAGGTTATGCATGGTTAACCGATCCGGACCTGTAATGTGCCAATCAGGCAGATATTTCTCTCGGGCGCATGAAAGTACGAAATTCGATGCTTTCTAATTCACTGGACAACAAGTAGATGCCCACAAATGCGGTGAGGGTCATGGATAATCCGAACCCATAGCCGTAGTAAACCGGGCCTAGTTCGATAGATATCCACGTGAAGCAACCGTTGGTGACCAGTAGGGTGAGTGTCAGCCAGAATGCATCGCGTAAACGATCGAGATAGAAAAGTACGTTGAGCACAGCAAGCATTAAGACCTGTGCTGCCACTCCGACCAGATCGATGTAGTACAAGTGAATGAATTTGTCGGATATACCCAGCCATGCGACGATTTTTGGACCGAGCATGTAGAGAATCAGTACCGTAATTCCCTGTACTTTAATGATCTGAAAGATCCCTTCGCGTACAGCGAGTATCATTTCATTACCCAGGGTTTCAATTTCCTGCAGGCTGGCATTGCCGCGCACTGCGTTGAAAAATCCATCGTATGCTTCGGCAAAATCGGTTTCTATGCGCAATAGAAATACCGCCATACCGGGAATGATCGACAGATAGGCCATGAATATTGGTAAGTCATAAATCAGGGAGGCGCGTAACGGCCCGATGACCGCTTCTGAAGTTCCTGGATACAGCCAGAAAATCAGCTTATCGATCCAGATACCGAGGTTGTAAAATATGCCAACAAATATCAGTACCGGGAATATCTGCTTTCG
>CALLLY010000480.1 GCA_938008205.1 uncultured Granulosicoccaceae bacterium | reverse complement strand
ATCGCGTTCTAACGTACCGCGACCTGGCTCATCATAATAAGACTGATCACGCCACCATGGCACTGAAACTTCAACTGTTCTGATGCTGCCGAGCTCATGTAACTGCTCTCGCAATGCTATCGAGGCATCTCGAAATCGATGTTGGAAAACAATACCCAGCTGGACCTCTTTTGCCTCACAGATCTCCACCAGTTCGGTGGCGGTTGCAAGTGATCTTTCCACCGGCTTTTCCATCAGAATATGTTTACCGGCACCGGCAAGCTTCATCACCAGCTCACGCCTCGCATTCGGCGGGGTAAGCAACAGCACGCACTGTACATCGCTGTTTTGAGTAATAGCTTCAACGCTATCCACTGCAACAAAGCCGAAGCTTTGTGCAAACTTTTCTCGCCGTAGCGCCGAAGGACTATAAACACCATGAACCTTCACGGTTTCCGCAAGTGCCGCCAGACTTTTACCGTGAGGCAGCGAAGCCATTCCAGCACCAATGACAGCAACGCCAACCGGTTTAATACTCATTAATCTGCCCCGTTTGTTAGAGGTAACTGCGGATGCAGAGATCCATAGTATGGGCTTTGTTCACTCAGGGGTAATGCCACCGATCGTCCTTGTGATGCTGCAGCATACACCGCAGCCACCAGTTCTATTGATTGTCGCCCATCACTCACAGTTACGTCATCTGCCGGCTTTCCGGCAAGTACATCAGACACCGCCTTAAAGTAACCTGCGTACCCACTGTGGTCGACAACAACACCACGAACTATTTCATCGATGGCGGCCTGATCCTGTGAATTTCTGGCCTGAAAAGTCCACTGATCCGTCGCCGGCGCGTACGGTGTTTCACCACTTTGCACGGTCAGCTTTTCAAAACAAAACCGCAGGCGTGTGGTATCGGTGGCAGCACCCAGCGTTATCGAACTACTGGCCAGTGCACCGTTTTGCATTTCAAAGTTAATGGCCGCACAGTCTTCCGTTTCGATATCATTAACTCTGGTGGTAGTTAACGCATTAACACGTTTTACCGGCCCGAAAAAACGGCAAAGTAAATCATGATTATGAATCGCGTGGCACAACACCGCACCGCCCTGCTCACCACTAAAAGTGCCACGCCACGGCACGCTGTAGTAATCGGCACCACGATTCCAGTGCGTCTCGATACTTGCGGTGTAAGGTTTACCGGATAACCCCGCAGTGATCAGCGCAGTAAGCTGCGCTGTCGCCAGACCATAGCGGTATTGAAATACGGGAAAGAGCTTATGATTACTGGCGGACACAACACTGATCAGCTCATCGGCTTCCTTTACTGAACTGACCAGCGGCTTTTCACAGATAACATGTTTACCATGCCTGATTGCAGCCACCGAAGTTTCCAGATGGCTGTGCGGCGGCAAACAGATATCGACCAGATCTATCGATTCATCCACCAGTACCTGCGCATAGTCTTCTTCAACCGCTATACCATGGGGGGAGGCGATACTTTGCGCGCGTGCGGTGTTTAAATCGCACACGACCTTAACGCTATAGTGTTCCGGCAGAGTCAAGTAAGCAGCCAGGTGCTCGGCACCGATACCCGCACCTATAATAGCGACGTTAATTGTCACGCTGATCTCACTGCAACATTGCGCTGAGCATCTGCCAGTGCCTGTGCCTTCAGCGCAAGTTCCATCACTTTAAAACAGTGCGCCTGTGGCATAGCCGTTTCAGTGCGATGCCGAATATCGTTACTAAGATTAAGAAAGTATGGCAGCCCGGCATCTTTAGCATTGATTTTTTCACAACGCGACCCGTTGACGAGTATCAGCTGGTCAGTTGCATCACTGTCTACATCCACGTATTTCCGTAATTCAATATACCCTGCAGTTCCAAGGATGGTCAGTCTGCCATCACCCCAGTTTGGCAACGCGTCCGGTGTGTACCAGTCAACGCGGATATAGCCATGCCCTTCACTGCTTCTGAGCGCTATTTCGCCAAAATCCTCCAGCTCAGGGTGGTTCGGATTTGCGTAGTTTGCAACAGACGCGAGAGTGATCTCAGCATCCTGGCTTCCGGTAAAATACAAAAACTGGTCAATCTGATGTGACGCGATATCACAAAGAATTCCACCATAGCGCCGCTTTTTAAAGAACCATTCGGGCCGCGTGGGCAGGTTGAGCCGGTGGGGGCCAAGGCCGACCGTTTGAACCACTTTGCCAATCGCTCCCTGTTGCACCAGTTCACTGGCCAATGTCACACAGGGCACTTCAAAACGTTCGGAAAAATCAATCGACCAGATTCGTCCGGTTGACTCCACGGTATCTTTAATACTGTCCAACTGGTCAATACTGGTACAACCTGGTTTATCTACCATCACATCTTTACCATGCTCCATAGCAGCGATGGCAAGCGCGGCTCGATCCTGTGGCACTGCGGCGATTAATATTAAATCGATAGACGGGTCATTGAGTATTTCCTGCTTATCACAAACACGGGTAACACCGGGGAACCGCTTGTTAAACCCGTTTAATGTTTCCGGTTCTCCGTCTGTCCACCAACTCACAAACTCGGCACCAACAGACATCATATGTTGTGCTTGTCCGTAGATATGACGATGATCCAGACCCAGCGCTGCAAATTTTAAAGGCTTATCTGCCATACGATATCAGGCACCCAATTGAGGTAAATGTTTTAGCTGATGATACTTCAAAGCCAACTCAAGACAGTGTTTCACAGCGTCGGCAGGAAAC
>CALLLY010000479.1 GCA_938008205.1 uncultured Granulosicoccaceae bacterium | reverse complement strand
TGCTTTGTCTTCCGGTGCTTCGATAACTCTGTCAATAAAGGATCGATCAATTTTCAACGCATCCAATGGCAATTGCTGCAGATAGCGTAGTGAGGAATAGCCGGTGCCAAAATCATCAATGGCGATATCGACACCCATTTGCTGAAGTTGATGTAGCCGCTCAATAACCTGCTCAACGTCCTGCATCACTACAGACTCTGTGAGTTCCAGCTCCAGCAGGCTTGGTGGAATATCTGACTCTTGTACCACTGCTATAACCTGTTCTATAAAGTCGTCGCGTTCAAATTGAATTGAGGAGATGTTTACCGCCAGTCGTAACGGTGAATAACCTTTCGCCAGCCAGTCGCTGCACTGGTTGCAAACCTGTTCCAGTACCCACCTGCCTATTGGCACAATCAAACCGCTTTCTTCTGCAATTGGAATGAACATGTCCGGTGGTATTCGTCCGCGTTGCGGATGCTGCCAGCGAATCAGGGCTTCCAGTCCGATCAGTTGATTGTTTTGCAGGTTAAACTGTGGCTGATATTCGATAAGCAGTTCATTGCGGTCGATTGCATTTCTCAGGTAGGTTTCAAGCCGCATTCTTTCATTGGCCTTTTCTGCCAGCGCCGGAATAAAGCTGCGAACGTTGTTTTTACCATCTGCTTTAGCCTGATACATAGCGCTGTCGGCGTACCGCAACAGGTTCGGTGCCTCGGTAGCATCGTCAGGGTAGAGACTAATGCCCATGCTCGCACCAACGTGCAGACGGTGTTGATCAATCTGAAAGAACGGCTGCAATGATTCCAGCAATGCCTGGCCAACAGCCACCGCTTCTTCGCGGCTGCTCAAACCGTCGAGAATAACCGCAAACTCATCTCCACCCAGCCTGACGAGGGTGTCCGAATGACGAATTCCCTGCTGCAGTCGCTGGCTGACTTCGACAAGCAGAGTGTCTCCAATCTGGTGTCCGAGGGTGTCGTTGATGTGCTTGAATCCGTCAAGATCTATAAATATAACTGCTGTGATGTACCCGGCAACAGACGCATTGCTGAGGGAGTTTTGTAATCGCTGATCGAGCATACTGCGGTTTGGCAGCCCCGTTAGCGAATCGTGAAATGCCTGATACTGAATTTGTTTTAGTAACTGGTGCTGCGCCAGAGCCAGTGCGGATTGATTGGCAACTGTGCTGATTAACTCGCGGTCTTCTTCCCCGAATATAGGATCTGAGTTGCTGTTGATCACTGCCAGTGTGCCAATAGGTTTCCCCCGCTCGTAGAGCGGTGCAACGATCGCGGATCGGATCATGCCAACGGGGTTGCGGTAATCTTTGACATATTTGTCTTCGCGCGGGTCAGCGTCAACTTCATTTGACAATACTACTTGGTGGTTTTCTATAGCCCAGCCGGTGAGACCGCGTTGCAGCTGATCAAACGTCAGGCTGCCCAAAGGTGTGGTGTTGTGTTCGGTGGTGCTGACGTGCTCTATTTTTTTCTGGTCGTAATCGAACTTATAGATTATTGCCCAGCGTGCAGATACCGCCTGTCTGGTACTCCTGATTATTTCATCCAGCATGCTCTCGATATCGACTGAATCCTGAATCGCACTGCTGATCTGATACAGTGCTTGTGCCCGTTTCAGATCGGCATGGGTGCGCTGGTGTAGCTGGACATTCTCAATAGCGAGGCTCATTTGCTCGGTTACTTTTGAGAGAAAGTTTAAATCGCGTTCGTGCAATCTTTCGTGTTGTTTTTCAACAAGCAGAACGCCTTCGACTTTCCCTTCACAAAAGAACGGCAGACAAATATTTGAAAGC
The DNA here is from genome assembly GCA_938008205.1 of uncultured Granulosicoccaceae bacterium. GTDB lineage: Bacteria > Pseudomonadota > Gammaproteobacteria > Granulosicoccales > Granulosicoccaceae. Next base: position 9,253 of record CALLLY010000479.1, on the reverse strand, counting down.
ACTCCGGGCAATGCCTCGTAGTACGAGGGGTCTTTTGATACGTCTTTGACTAACAGAGGTTTGGCACTGCGCGCAGCTCTGCCGACCAGTCCTTCATCGATACTTAAACTTTGTGGCAGATCGGTCACATAACCGCGGTAGGGTCCGCGCCAGATACGCCCGTTCCTGATCTGTGTGATCATTACCAGCTCATAGCCCAGTATTTCGCTTACTGTTTCTACAATCGCATCGTATAGATCGTTAAGGCTGTGTTTATTGGCGATTGCCGATTGCACTTCATCAAGCAAACGAAGTTCTTTGGTTTGCTTTTCAGCCTGCAGGAAGAGCTCACGATATCTTTCATCGGTATTCTTTTGTTCAGTAATATCGATAATAAGGCTTTCAAAATACCTGACGCTATTATCTTCGCGGCGATGTATGCGCCCGTAAGTATTTATCCATCGTGTGCCGGTACCTGGAATCAGCAGTCGATAACCAATGTTGAATTTGTTCGATTGGTTTGCCAGTTCTTCTCTGATCAGGCGGTCTACTTCAGGAAGATCGTCAGGGTGAATCAGTTCCAGCCAGTTGATTTCACCGGCAATCAGTTTTTCACTGTCGATGCCCAGTTGTTCAATATTACCTGTTACCTGCTTAAAGCGAATATTGTTTTTGTCAGGAGTTGTCCAGACAGCAGCCATGACCGGACTGTCCAGCATAAGGTGTTCATGCCAGCCACTGTCGGTAGCTGTTTGAATTGAACGTTGCTTGTTTGTGGACATGTAAGCCGGTTCGGTTCTTTTCTGGTGCGAGTCAGTGGGTTGCGAAGGGTGTCTTTTATAATTTCAATGAGATTGGTAGCGGGCTCTCGGTCGGTTCCAATCAGTGTCGCTGTGTGTGTTTCACTTTGGACACGACGGGCCTTGCTGTAAAAAAAATTCGCAGCTCTAATGCAACTTCCAATCCATCTACGGTATTTCACACAGTAGAATCGATGAGAGATATTTATAATAAAATCATAGGGTTGGTGTTAAAATAGTTGGTGCTTGAATAGTCCCCCTGCAGATTAGGCAGAATTATTGTGACTTTATGCGCTGCTATACGAGTCTCGCGCAAATCAACGGCACACCGATGAATATCGTTTATTGGCGATTGTCGGACCGGTGCAGAGTCGATAGAAAACGATGTAATGAATTTCGATCCTGGTTCCTTGTATCGTCTTTATCCTGTTTTTTATCGTGGAACGGTGTGGTTTCATGTAAGAGATGATCACGCAAAAGTATTAGCGCTGTTTTGATGCTGGTGTTTTACCCTCAATGATAAAAGACACGACAAAACGCACAACGGTGCTTGTGTGATTCTGTAGAAACCGTACACTGCCGGTCACTACACTTAGATGCAGAGTCTATTCTCTGGAGTAATCCACTAATGGCAGCCGCTTTTTCTGTTGAAGAATACAGTGATCGTTTACTTCGGGTTCGCACTGCCATGCAGGAACGCGGCTTTGAAGTACTGGTGATTGGTGACCCCGCCAATATTAACTGGTTAACCGGTTACGATGCATGGTCGTTTTACACGCCACAGATTATGGTGGTGGGGCTTGATACCGGACCCACCTGGCTGGGTCGCGAGATGGATGCAGGTGCCGCGGCATTTACAACCTATCTGACCGAAGAGCAGGTAATTCCGTTTCCTGAAAACTATGTGCAACAGCCAGATTCGCATCCAGCCCGGTTTATGGCGCAGTGGATGTCAGATCAGGGCTACGACGGCTGCAAAATCGCTTATGAAAGCGACGTGTACTACCTGACTCCAGCCGCGATAGATCATTTAAAAACCGGTCTTGCGCGTAGTGAATGGTGTGACAGTGGTTTACTTGTAAACTGGGTTCGATTGGTCAAGTCACCGGCTGAAATCGCTATGTTAAAACAGGCGGCAGTGATAGCCGCCCATACTATGCAAACTGCCTACAACGGCGTAAAGCCCGGTGTTCGTCAAAATGATTTGATGGCGGAGGTGCTTGCAGCGCAGGTTCGTGGTACTACAGAGTACGGTGGTGATATGACGGCACTGCATCCGTTGGTGCTGGCCGGTGAGGCCGCCGCTACTGCTCACCCTATGTGGACGGATAGCGTATTTGAACCGGATCAGACGGTGGCGTTTGAACTTGGCGGTTGTCGAAAACGCTATAACGCCGGTCTGGCACGAACGGTTCATCTAGGCAAGCCGCCGCAAAAACTGATTACCACTGCACAGGCTGTTAATGAAGGGATGCAAGCGGTACTGGTCAGCATGAGATCCGGTGTGCTGTGTTGTGACGTACATGCTGCCTGGCAGGCGGTACTGGACAACTACGGGCTCGAAAAAAACAGTCGCATCGGTTATTCCATCGGGGTGGGTTACTCACCGGACTGGGGTGAACATACTATTAGCTTCCGGCCTGATGACCACAATGCGTTACCGGAAAATGCAGTCGTGCATATTATTCTTGGTATGTGGATGGATGGTTGGGGCATGGAGTTGAGTGAAACTATTCACGTACGAGAGCATGATGCAGTTTGTCTAACAGAGTTCCCTCGCGATGTGCTGGTGGTTTGAATTGTCAGAGTGATCGAGTTTCTTTTTAATTGTGTCATGCGTGAAGTGACTACATTTGTATTCTCATAAAGTGTGGTGCGTGCCATTACCGGGTGGTATTGGTGGGTATTGCACAAGAAACCGTGTCGTAAGTGAAGTGAATATCGTTATGCTTGCGGTGTAAAGATAACAAATTCAGGGGTAAAGGTTGGATACTGCAAAAACAATGGATGGGCAGGATTGGGGTATGCTCGTCCTGCTGTCGCTGCTGTGGGGTGGCGCCTATTTTTTTGCCGGTGTTGCGGTCAGGGAGTTGCCACCATTAACCGTGGTGTTGGCCCGTGTTTTTCTGGCGGCTATCGCGTTGCTGCCATTGTTTTGGTATGCACGCCATCGCATGCCGGGTTCATTCTCTGAATGGCTGCCCTTTTTGGGAATGGGTATTTTAAATAACGTTATTCCGTTCGGGCTGATTTTTTTTGGCCAGACCTACATCACTGTAGGATTGTCGTCAATCATTAACGCCATGACGCCGCTGTTCACTGTGCTGGTGATGTTCGGTTTCGGGCAAGAGCGATTAACCGCTAATCGCATGATTGGTGTTTTATTAGGGCTTGCGGGTGTTGCGGTATTGCGCGGTGTGGACGGCCCGGTCGATACCACCCAGACGCTTGGTATTGTCTTGTGTCTGGGGGCGGCACTGAGCTATGGATTCGCAGCACTTTGGGGGCGTAAATTTCTGGTTGGAGTAGCGCCAGTGAAGTCGGCTACCTGTCAGTTGTTATGTTCAACAGCCGTGATGGCAGTATTGGTTTCAATCATTGATCAGCCATGGAAACTGGATGTGCCGGGTGCAAATACGATTTGGGCGCTGATAGTCCTGGCTGTCTTCGGAACTGCATTGGCCTATATTGTCTTTTTTAAAATACTGGTTCGAGCGGGGCCCAGTAATGTCATGCTTGTGACATTGCTGATTCCGGTAACCGCCATGATTCTTGGAAATCTGTTTCTCGATGAAGTAATTCATTCGAAGGAAATTGTTGGCGCGGTCATAATTGGTGCTGGTTTGTTATTCATTGATGGTCGATTAGTGAATCGATATTTTCGCAGGCAGCCAGGGTAAACCTCGTGGCTGGCAAACATTATTCGTATAAATGGAACAGTTAATTCTGATTAAAGTATCTATTCCGCCAAAAATCGCTCCGTTATAGTTGTGCGAGGGTTCGAAGTATTGTGAGGAAGCATTGAACCTTTCCCCTTCCAGCCAATTTCGGAATGACACATGAAACCTGTTATCGCAGATAACAAACCTGCAGCGGTGAATCTCACTAAAGGGGAGGAGTATTACTTCTGTGCCTGTGGCAGATCGAAAAATCAACCGTTCTGTGACGGCTCTCATGCAGGAACCGATTTCAAGCCGGTGGCATTTACTGCAGAAGAAACTGCCGAAGCATTTTTGTGTCAGTGTAAACACAGTAAGTCTGTGCCGTTTTGCGACGGTACGCATAAGCAGTTTGCAGCAGATCAGGTCGGCAGTGAAGGCCCAGGGATCCAGGCTGGTGGTACGGAAAATTCCAATGCAGCGCCGATAGCCAAACCCACTACCGACGAGCCGACGGTTGCGTATATTCACCAGCTTGCGCGTGACGGTTTAAGCAAAGTTGGACACCACGGTCCGATGACATCTATGGGTGTGCCCAGGCATCAACTGCCGCACTGGGACGATCTGCAATTAATGGTCGCACAAATGGCAACTAAACCCTTAATGGATGATGTGCCTGTCTCGACCGAGCTGGTCATTGGTCCTGAAGCAAAAAAACCACTGACGCTTAAAATCCCGTTGTTTGTATCAGACATGAGTTTTGGCGCATTGTCTGAAGAAGCTAAACTGTCGCTCTCAAGGGGCGCAGAGTTAGCCGGTACCGGAATCTGCTCGGGAGAAGGCGGTATGTTGCCGGAGGAGCAGGCTGCCAACACACGCTACTTTTATGAATTGGCCAGTGCACAGTTCGGGTATACCGAAGAAGCATTAACACGCGTTCAGGCCTTTCACTTTAAAGGAGGTCAGGGCGCTAAAACCGGGACAGGCGGACACTTGCCCGGCGCTAAGAACAAAGGAAAAATTTCACAGGTCAGAGGCATACCGGAAGGCACCGCGGCGATATCTCCACCGACCTTTAAAGATCTTCATTCGGTGGCGGACTTTAAAAACTTTGCCGATCGGGTTCGTGAAGTCAGTGGCGGTATTCCGATAGGCTTCAAGCTAAGTGCCAACCATATAGAAAGAGACATCCAGTTCGCGCTGGATGCCAGTGCAGACTACATTATTCTGGATGGCCGTGGCGGCGGTACCGGTGCTGCACCTGAGATATTTAGAGACCATATCAGTGTACCTACAATTCCTGCACTGGCTCGTGCCAGACGCTACCTGGATGAGGCGGGTGCCAGTGGCAGAGTCACCCTGATTATCACCGGCGGGCTTCGCGTGCCGATAGATTTTGTGAAGGGGATGGCGCTGGGCGCAGATGGTGTTGCACTATCCAATAGTGCGATGCAGTCCATTGGTTGTGTGGCAGCGCGAATGTGCAACACCAACAACTGCCCGGCAGGTATTGCCACGCAAAAAGCCGATCTGCGGCAGCGTTTAAATGTTGAGAAATCGTCCGTTCAGTTGAAGAATTTCTTTCAAGCTTCAGTAGAACTGATGCAGGTTATGGCACGTGCGTGCGGTCACGACGCGCTACACAAATTCAATAAGGCCGATCTGGCCACATGGCACCGGGAAATGGCCGATTTGTCCGGCGTGGTGTACTCCGGATTTGGTGACCATTCCGGGTAGTCGCATAAACCAATAAGAGGAGCGCATCCATATACAGTGGCAGATACAGTGGTGGTGCTGTCAGAGTCCGGGTGCGCTTTACTCAGAGTAATGTCAGTCACTGCGTAAATCAGTTAGTTGAACCCTATAAACTCAAATGCTGTCCAAGCTTTTGCATAAATTCAAGTCCGGCAATGAGTTCCTGCTCTTCGATATACTCATCAGGTTTGTGAGCCCGGCTGATATTTCCCGGGCCAAACAAAACCGTTGAAAATCCAGCATCGCTAAAGTAACCCGCATCACTTCCAAAAGACACCACGCCTCGACTGTTTAAACCGGTTATCTGACTGACAAGTGCTGCGGCGTTGCCGGCATTGCGATCATCCAGTGGAGGAACCGGCGCTTCGGTGATGATTTTGATGTTGCAGTCAGCATTGACTTTTTTCATTTCCGGCAGAAGTTGATTCATTGCATAGGCTTCAATATCTGCGATGATCTTCTGACCGTTCTCACCCGGCATTGGCCTCAGCTCCCAGTTAAAGGCGCAGTGGCCGGCGGTGGCATTGCGAGCCATGCCTCCTTCGATGGTACCGATATTAAAGGTACCGTATGGTGGTTGAAAGGGAGAGCCGGGGTAGGGATTTGCTTTGAGTTCATCGCCAACACTGTGAATTTTACTGATGAGTGCAACCGCTACAGAAATGGCATTGACGCCAAGCGTGGGATCACAGGAATGAACTTCGTGTCCGGTGATTTCCGTGCGCATTTCAAAACCGCCCTTGTGGCCGGTGATGATTTGCATATCAGTGGGTTCGCCCACAATCACTATGGCAGGCAAGAACGGCAGGCTCTGCAAACTGTTGAGTAACACCGGCATGCCGAAGCCACCAATTTCCTCATCGAAAGTAAATGCAATATGAATGGGTTTGTTTAACTGCTGTTGTTGCCAGTAAGGTACACAAGCCATCACACAGGCCAGAAACCCTTTCATATCGACTGACCCTCGCCCGTAGAGTCTGTTGTCTGATTGTGTCAGTGCGAATGGATTTGTTGCCCACTTTTGTCCCGCGACCGGTACTACATCGGTATGCCCGTTCAGCACAACACCGCCATCGATCACCGGGCCGATGGTTGCAAACAGGTTGGCCCGATCGCCGGTACTGTCACAACTTAGAATACAGTCAACCCCCAGGTCGTTGAGATAGGATTTAATGTAGCTGATGATACCGTGGGTTGGTTTTCCGGGCAGGCTTTCGAAAGCAACAAGCTTTTCAAGTATGTTTATGGTTTGTTTTAACGGTGTGATCATGCTGCCGCTCGTTTATGCGAGTCAATAATCCGTATCATACGCTTTGAACACAGCGATTAGTTATCAGCACAAGGCATTTGACTCCTGCTCAGAACTAAGTGTTTGGTGCGACTCGATTCACATACAATCTGATTAGATCAACGATTGATTGCCCGTCCAATGGTGTGAAAAGCCTGCATGGTATCTCGGTGCGACACTCGGTTTAAAAACTCTGGCCAGGTGGAAAGCTTGACTGCCACCATATTATATTCCTGTGAGATATACACAGCCTGGCCGAATACCCCGAGACAGACGTGCGTTGTTTTAGTTTTATCTTCGATCCAGAATTGATTGCGATAGCAGCCGTTGCTGAAAATTTCTTTGGCCTCGTGTGAAAACAGGCCGTGAGGGCCATCGCGAATGTCTTCGATCCACCATGCCGGTACCACCTGTTGTCCGTTCACGATACCGTTATCCAGGAGTAGTTTCCCGAAGCGGGCGTAGTCTCTGAGTGATGCACTGATACCTCCGCTGGCTGTGCTGCAGCCCAGTGCGTCGACTGTCATGTTGGCATCTTCTTCAGCACCCATGGGTGCCCAGAGGTATTCGGACAGTATCTGTGGCAGCCGTTTGCCGGTTACCCTTTCCATGATAAATCCAAGCACTTCTGTTTCTATTGAACGATACAAAAACCGGGAGCCATGTGGCGCCTCACTATGAGTGAGTGAGAGTAACTGTTCCCACACACAACCTGGCCAGTTGCTGGTATCCAGATCTTCAGGAGGCGGTTTCCAGCCACAGGCAACATCTGTTTTACCGATATCACTGTCACGATGATCATAAGTTTCATCGTAGCGAACGCCGGTGGTCATATCGAGAACCTGCTGTACCGTGGCTCCCTGCCACGCTGTACTGGATAGTTCCGGCAGATAGTCGGTCACTGGAGCGTTGACTTTGATGATGTCCCGGTCAAACAGTACCGATGCAGCGGTAGCAACAATGGACTTTGAGACTGATTGCCCAAGGTGCAGTGAGTGTGGCTGCATGCCATTGAAGTATTGTTCAAAAATGATGTGATCATTATGAATAATCAACAAGCCATCGGTATAAGTGTCGTCCAGGAATTTGCTTATGGTTGTATTGGTGCCGTTATCGCACCTGAATGAAAGCTGTTCAATGTTTTGAAGTGCGCAAGGAAGAGGATTGCTGACTTGAGGTGTACGGCTTCTGCGAATAGGTGCGGTACGCAACACCTGACTCATATTTTGGAATGTCCAGCGGTTCCATGGTGGTCGGTCCCAGTCAATGGCAGGGACACGGTGTTCCAGCGCCGGTGGAGACCCTTGCATAACAGGCGGTGGGGTCTGTGAGTTCTTATAGGATTGATTCATGGTTCAGGCAGGTTCGGTGCAATCACGCCGGAAGGTAAGCCGCCCGCCACAGAGCGTATAGTTTGCCCGGGCCTGATCCAGTGAATCGGCGGGTGTTGCATCGAGATCGCGATCCATGATGGCAATGTCTGCAAGCATACCGGCACGCAGTTTTCCTTTGCGGTGTTCGTTAAATTCAAGCCACGCGTTGTCTTTCGTGTATGAAGCAAGCGTTTCTCTAAGCGTTTGCTGTTGGTTGGGCCAGGGATCCGGTAGTCGGGTTTTAGCAACGGCGCCTTTCACCGAGCGCATGGTATCTACGGGTACTACCGGCCAGTCGGTTGAAAATGTCAGCACCGCGCCGGAATCACGCAACGTTCGCCATGCAAAGGCGGTTGCAATTTGCGATTCATGAATCAGCCCGCCCGGCGTATACGGTGGAAACAGTCCTCCTGCTGGTGAGTGCAGGGGTTGCATAGAGCACACCACGCCCAACTGTGCAAAACGTGGAATGTCGTCGGGGTGAACGACTTCAATGTGTTCTATTCGATGCCTGCTGTCCCTGGCACCATTATGATTACGCGCGGCTTCATAGCCGTCCAGTGTTTGTCGTACGGCAGCATCGCCAATCGCATGCACTGCAATTTGCAGCTTCATGGCATCTGCCCTTATGCAGGCTTCGTTGAACTGCTCTGCACTGAACAAGGCTTCACTGCGGCTATCGGTGCCGGGGTAGGGTTGAAGCATATAGGCGGTGCGGCTATCTATAACACCGTCCATAAACATTTTTACCCGATTACACCACAGGTATTCGTGATTAAAGCGTTTACGCATGTCCTCGGCTTCCTGAAGCCGATCAAGCGAATCAGTGCCCTTGAGATGCATGGGTACTTCAGTGCGGCACAGCAGTTTGCCTTCGGTATATAGCTCTTGCAGTAGCTCCAGTTGATAGGTGTTGCCGTCCATATTGTGCAGGCCGGTAATACCGTAAGAAGCACAATGCTGCAGACCTCGTGCAATGGCTTCTTTATCGCGAGTGCGTTGTGCTGCGGTTGGGGCAGGATGCGGGTTTTTGCCACTGACATAACCTTCCAGATCACGCCCTCCCAGTGCAGTGAGTGCCAGCACTGGTCCGAACGCGCCGGTTTCGCGCAGTTCACCGCTGGCGGTGCCATCAGCTGACATCACGACTTTAGAACCACTCGGTACGCTTGCGCCCTG
>CALLLY010000478.1 GCA_938008205.1 uncultured Granulosicoccaceae bacterium | reverse complement strand
ATCGAAGACATTTCACTCATTGAAATACCGAACGCACCATCACCGGCAAAGCCGACAACCGGCGTATCAGGACAACCGATCTTGGCGCCAATGATTGACGGGAAGCCGTAACCGCAGGGTCCAAAGAGTCCCGGAGCAAGGTACTTGCGGCCTTTTTCGAAAGTCGGGTACGCGTTGCCGATAGCGCAGTTGTTACCGATGTCGCTGGAGACAATAGCTTCTTCCGGCAGACCCATCTGGATAGCACGCCATGCCATACGAGGCGACATACGGTCGGGGTCACGCTCACGGCTGTCTGCGTTCCAGGTGGTGCCTGGATCGTCGTCTTCGTGGTCCATACTGGAAAGCGCCTGTAACCAGCCTGATTTGGTGGTACGCACCAGTTCTTGTCTGTCCTGGCGACCAGCATCGCCAGCAGAAGAAGAGAGTTGCTCAAGCAGCGACTGTGCAACCAGCTTGGCATCACCACAGATACCGACGCTGACTTTCTTGGTCAGACCAATACGATCCGGGTTGATGTCTACCTGAATGATCTTGGCATCTTTCGGCCAGTAATCGATGCCATAGCCCGGCAACGTGGAGAACGGATTCAGGCGTGTGCCCAGTGCCAGTACAACATCGGCTTTGGAGATCAGCTCCATAGCTGCCTTACTGCCGTTATAACCTAACGGTCCGACTGCCATCGGGTGAGAACCCGGGAAGCTGTCGTTGTGCTGATAACCGGAACAGACAGGAGCAGTCAGGCGATCAGCCAGTGCTGCGCAGTCGTTGATGGCATCGCCGATCACCACGCCGGCACCAGACAGAATCACCGGAAATTTTGCTTCTGAAAGCAATGCCGCAGCTTCTGCAATGGCATTTTTACCACCGGCCGGACGCTCAAGCTCAACCACCTGCGGCAGCTCGATATCAATAACCTGAGTCCAGAAGTCGCGAGGCACATTGATTTGCGCTGGAGCGCAGCCACGCCATGCCTGCACGATAACTCGGTTTAACACCTCTGCAATACGAGTCGGGTCGCGCACTTCTTCCTGATAGCAGACCATTTCTTTAAACATGCCCATCTGTTCGACTTCCTGGAAGCCGCCCTGCCCGATAGTTTTGTTGGCAGCCTGAGGCGTTACCAGCAGCATTGGCGTGTGGTTCCAGTAGGCAGTTTTGACGGCAGTTACGAAGCCGGTAACACCCGGTCCGTTCTGTGCGATCGCCATTCCCATCTTACCGGTTGAGCGGGTGTAACCGTCGCAGATGAGTCCGCCGTTAGTTTCATGGGCAACGTCCCAAAACGTGATTCCAGCCTGCGGGAACAGATCGGAGATAGGCATGAACGCCGATCCGATAATGCCAAAGGCGTGTTCAATTCCATGCCGTTGCAATACTTTTACAAAGGCCTCTTCAGTAGTCATTTTCATGGCGTTATCGTCCAGGTTGTTGCAATGGTCGCATATGGTCTGTTTACAGGTGACTGTTCACAAGTGCCAGATGCAACGCGATGTTAAGCCAGCGACGCCACTAAATGAGTCCCCGCTGGCAAAACGCGGATTATAGTTCGAATTCGGTGTTTTGACGCTGTTTTTACCAGTCTATCTGGCTGTATAACGTCGTCAGATGTTGGGTAGATTGTTACGGGTGAGCGTATAATTTAGATCGTCCCTACCGGAGGCGTGACAGATTTACGCACTAACGATACCCAACCACGCACCACACCATGATTGATGCGATGGTTCAGCCACTTATTGAGACTCGGGCGGTAAGCAAATCGTTCGGAAAAGTCACGGCCAATAAGGATATTGACTTCCATGTGATGCCTTCGCAAATCCATGCATTACTCGGTGAGAACGGCGCAGGTAAATCAACCCTGATGAAAATTATCGGGGGTTTGCAGCAACCCGACAGCGGCGAAATTTTCTGGAAAGGAAAACCGGTGTCCATCACCAGTCCTAAAGTCGCCCGTTCCATGGGTATCGGCATGGTTCACCAGCACTTTGCACTGTTTGAAGGCATGTCGGTGGCTGAAAACATTGCCTTTAGCATTGATGGGGCCGTTCAGGGTACGGCGTTAAACAAGCGAATTCATGAAATTGCCGATCGTTTCGGTCTGGAGGTCGAGCCCAAACGACCTGTGTTTGAATTGTCTGCCGGTGAACGACAACGCATCGAAATTTTACGGGCGCTGCTGCTAAACCCGCAGCTGCTGATTCTGGACGAGCCCACCTCGGTGCTCACCCCACAGGAAGCGGAGCAGCTGTTTGTGACGGTTCGCAAGCTGGCCTCCGAAGGTCATGGCATTGTATTTATCAGCCACAAGCTTAAGGAAGTTAAAGCGCTTTGCGATGCGGCCACCATTCTGCGTGGTGGCGCAGTGGTTGGCACTTGTGACCCTGCTACCAGCAGTGCTGAAGCAATCGCAGAGTTGATGCTTGGCAGCCGGGATATCGTTGCGGTAAGAAAAGCGCGGGATATCGGTAACGCGAGACTTACTATCAATAACCTGCACATCGATAGTGATGAGCAACCACTGCAAATAGATTCACTGCAGCTGTACGGTGGTGAAGTATTTGGCGTGGCGGGTGTTGCAGGTAACGGTCAGGAATTGTTATTTGCAGCACTCAGCGGTGAAACGAAAAGCAGGCAACCCGACAGCATTACCATTGATGGCCAGCCGGTAGCTCATCTGGGGCCCAACGAACGGCGTCAACTTGCAGCGATGTTTATTCCTGAAGAAAGGCTTGGCCATGCTGCGGTGCCACATATGGATCTTGTCGACAATGCTCTGCTGACCAATCTTTCCAACCCGCAGGCCAGCCGCTACGGCGTCGTCAATAAAAAGTTTCTGCTGCAACAAACCAATCAGATAGTCGAGCAGTTTGATGTTCGTCATGGCGGTATAAACCGCGCGGCGAAAAATCTTTCTGGCGGCAACCTGCAGAAGTTTGTGGTTGGTCGGGAGATGAACAAGTCACCCGCCATATTAATCGTTAACCAGCCAACCTGGGGGGTAGACGCGCTTTCAGCGGTGAGAATAAGAGAAGCGCTGATGGAGCTTGCCGCCAGTGGTTCTGCAATCTTTGTCATCAGTCAGGATCTGGACGAACTGCTGGAAATATCAGACCGTCTTGCAGTTCTGCATCATGGTGTGCTCGGCAATGCCAGACCCATCCATGAATGGACCATTGAAGCACTCGGACTTGCTATGACCGGTGGCACCAAAACGGAGCTGGCATCCTGATGTTTACCCTGGAACCACGGCCGGATACCTCACTCTGGACCGGCCTTCGCTCAATACTGATTGCACTGGCCATTACTGCTGCGGTATCTGTGCTGGTTATGATCGTCATG
>CALLLY010000477.1 GCA_938008205.1 uncultured Granulosicoccaceae bacterium | reverse complement strand
ACCTTCAATTTCAACAGAGACAATATCTTCATGCGAGAGTGCACTGGTTTTACCGGGGGTGCCCATGAAGATCAGATCGCCCGGCAGCAAGGTGAAGTACTGGCTCAGGTAGCTGACTACTTTGGCCGGAGAGTGAATCATGTTTTTGGTACTTTCCTGCTGCACTACTTTGCCGTTAACCCGCGTTGTCAGTAATACATCGGTGTAGTTTGCTGCAGTATCAATCACAGGGCCTACGGGACCAAAGCCGTCAGATGCTTTGGCACGCAACCACTGTAAGTCTCGTCTTTGCCATGTTCGTTCTGTAAGGTCGTTGCCGATGGTAACGCCGAATATATATTCGCCTGCGCTGGCTTGTGAAACTTGTTTTGCCTGCTTGCCGATCACCAGCACCATTTCGCCTTCAAAATGAACGTTCTCGGCGTCGTGGGGCAGGTTGATATCGTTGTTGTGGCCGGTAAGCGAACTGGGCAGCTTTAAAAACAACGGGGGTGGAGCGCTGGCCCGTGAAGAAAGGTGGCTTGCGAAGTTCATTCCCACTGCAAACACCTTTGAAGGCTCGGTTGGTGGCAGCCAATTAACGTCATTTATCGGGATGCTTACCGGCGTTGCCTTGGACAATGGAAAAAAGCCACCTTCAAGTACCTGTAAAGTCTCTCCGCTTACCCGGCCATAGTGTGTTTTGCCTTCGTACGAGAATCGAGCATACTGATCTGCAAGTACCGTTTGTGATTGTAGTATTACGGCTAGCACGCAGATGTTCAGTAGTGCTTTAAACATAGATCACTCGTTGTGTGGATCAATATGGCGGGTAAGCGGAGTGTCGATGACTAGTTGGTCGCGAAGCACATAAACAACCCTGAACCGCCGGTTTTAGTCAGATCTTCCTGAGAGCATCCGCGGGAGTTGTGTGCCGCATTCCACGAGGTGTTGCCGCCGCCGTGTCTGTCATGATGTCCAACCGTAGCGCTACCTACGCCGGAGCTTGTCCAGTTGCTGCAGGTTCGATCTTCAGTTTCTCTGGGAAAGTACGCCGTACCGTCCGACATGGTGCCTGTAAGAATATCGTGCTGATTGGGTTTGTCGCCGCGACCATTCACGAGGTTGCCGCTTTCATCGAGCGCGGTAGTTTTAACAATGTTAGGAGAGATATGCAGCTCATCCAGATCTTTGGCAATCAGCTCTCCTTTAGCGTTATGCCACGGACCGTTACCAATTCGATCACGGGCTGACACACCGCGTTTACCTTCTTCCTGTGTGCTCAGGTAGGCCGCCCAGGTTTTACCTTCAGAGCCGGCGGCTTCGGCAAGTTTAGTACAGTGTGCATCAGCGCCTTCCAGGCCACCCAGGTCTCCTCCCTTACCGGAACCCACACTGGTAATAAAGAAACTCATGGAAGTGTCCTGCGCGTGTATCGGCAGGTTGACAGCAGCAACTGCCAGTCCGAGAGTGAATAGTATTGAGCGTTTCATGTTCGATTCCCCGAGAAATAGATGTAGTGATGTGCGCTCTGTGGCGACAGCTAATTATCGGTGCAAATCGTTTAATGTTTGGCGAGATTCGCAGGTTACTTCATCAATGACATTGATGTGTTGGGTTGTCTTTCGAAAGCGCGTAAAATACATGCTAAATCAGCACCATATCCATTCAAGAAGCACGAACGTATTGCACCAATGACACCGGTTACCAGAAAACTTGATGATTATTGGGTCGTTATTGTGGCAGTGCTTGTGGCTATGCTGCTTGCAGCTCATCAGTTGTCACAGTCATCTTTGTTCGGGGTTGCTGGCAGTTATGTTTACTGGCTGTGTCGTATTCTGATCGAGGCAGGTTGTTTCTTTGCCGTATTGATCGCGTTAGAAAAATATGCTGAACGGCTGCTTCCCTGGTGGGGTGGGTTGGCAACGGCTATCCTGGTTAGCCTGATACCTTTCACACTGGCGATTACCGCCCTCGATTTGATTATCGGGCTACCCGAACTCGGGTTAAACGGGCAGGTGCAATCATCTGCATCGCGGCTGGGTGCTTTTGCTCTTGAGTTGCTTTATCTGTTCGACAACCACATTGCATTGTGTTTGTTATTGTTTATTCCGCGGGTGATTTTGGCTGGCGTACAAGGTGTACCCGGTCAGTCAAATCAGCTGGTAGAAACTGCTGATCAAAATAACCTTACATCTGCCTCGTTTTTTGAATCACTGGATACGCCTCTGGCTGGTGAGGTCAATTCTATTGAAGCGCAGGAGCACTACATTCGTATTCAAACCACGCAGGAATCGAGAATGGTGCTGTACCGTTTTTCAGATGCGGTAAAACACATACCGGCGTCGCGCGGTATGCAGGTGCATCGTTCTCACTGGGTGGCAGATTCAGCGGTAAAAGCCCTGGTTGTGAAAGGGCAGAGCATGAAGCTTACCCTGCACGACGGCAGCCAGGTGCCGGTTAGCAGAACCTTTCGCGCTGCCGTAGAGCAACGCTATGAACAGTTGTTAGCAAACAGTGATCGTTAGGCTTTGAGTCTGGCGCGCTGTAAACGCACAACTCACTGTATTGTAGAACGCAGCAGCACCAGATTATCCAGTATCAGATTAGACGACCAGATAAACCGGGCATCGGCATCGCCTGCGTCAAAAATATCGGTAAAGCTGGTATAGGCTTTTTTGTTATTTACACCGACGGTGTCATTGCTGAATATGGTGGCGTTCGGCCATTCTGAGTCATCAAAATCCGGTTGTGCCCAGGTATCCGGAATGGCCCAGTGTGCGGCAGAGGCTGTTGATATGTCCTTGACCGCGTTTGTACTACAGTCTGAGCTATCACGGTTGGTGCCGTCGATTTTCAGGCAATTACGATCTGAAACAGGTGCTATGTAAAAGGTTTGTGCGCGCCAGTTATCGTCGGTTATGGCCACTGTTTTCTGGTTACTGTCTTTGATGTGAGCTACCAGTCCGCCATCTCCCGGATGGTACTTCGAGCCCCTGCCTGCTTCCACGCCAAGGCCCAGTGTCTCTTCCCAGTCCACCATTTTGAAAGCAACAGTAATCGGCCGTTGTGCGCTGAATCGAACGACGTTGGAGTTGAACGGTGTAAAAGGCACCGGGTCTACTGCCACCAACGTGCCGTTGACATACAATTCGAAGTAGTTGTCGGCAAAAATATAGGCAGTGAAAAGATCGTTGCCGCCGGCGTCGACCACCGGTACAGCGTTAAGATCGACATCAGATGATCGGGTGTACTTTATACCGTCGCATTCATTGAACATATCCGTCGCTTTGGGTGCGGTGGTATATAACGTTTGCGCTGGTACTGTCCAGACCGTACCGTCATCAGAGGTAATATTGCCGACGGCGCTGGTTCTTGTACCGCGGCCGCAATCGATCAGACCGTCATTAACGACAGTTGCTGTACCTGTGGTCCAGGTAGCTTCTTCTGCTATAGCGGTTATTGAGATTGAGAGTGTGGCGAGGATAAGTGCAATATTTTTCATGGATGGTCTTCAGTAAACTAAGGAAACGTTTGAGCGGCTTATACATACCGGTGCGAACCAATTGCCAATTGACGGTAATATACAAATGTGCAAAAAAATGTGTTTGTACCGAAGCTGCCATTTAGTTATCACACAAGCCAGTGTGGCGATTGGCCGGGGTTCCTCAAAGTTTTCACACTTAAAGTTGGCGCGTGTTGCGTGCGTGCGAAGTTTTTTAAAAAAGAGTTTATCCTTCGTTGAGCGAACTAAAGACACTCTATTGTATAAACGGTTGTGTCAGTTGTTTTAGTATCTTACCCGGTGTTCGATTGTTGTTTTTTGAGGGGCCAATAGTTAGCATGAAGTAGTGGGGGAGTCGCTCTGTCCAATCACGTTGACCGATCCGGAGAATGATCATGTATCATCGCATCGTTACAAGGCTGATGTTTTTCACTATAACGCTATCATTAGCAATTTCGGGACAACTGTTTGCGGCACCGCCGAATCTGAAGACTCCGGCCCCGGTGATTTATCTTGAAGATAACCTCAACGAAGCTGAACAACTGGGTTGGTGCATCGATACCGTCGGGCGTGGCCTGTCGGATCGTCTGCATGCGCACAGTTGCAAACCGCAGGGAGGGGATGTTCAGTTTCGGTATGATGCGCAGTTAAAGCAAATTGTCTCAGTGGCGTTTCCGCAATTGTGTATGTCGATAGAACCTTCAGAAGACTTTGCGTTACTTCCATGCGATATAGAATCAGCCTCGCAAAAGATTGAATACAACCAGACAAATCTAACTTTTTCTCCGCTGCAGGATCCACAAGTCTGCATTGCCGTAGCGTCAGAGATTCGCAACGCCGGGCCATTTCAATCCCGAGATCTGGTTTTACAGGAATGCGATGCCAAAGCGAGTCAAAATGCTCGCTGGGTTATTAAGCGCTAGGAGATTCCGTACCGCTTGCCTGGGCGTAATCTCCCAGGCAAAAAAGACTGGCATCGCGGGGCCTTCGATTGTTGATCGAAGTGAGTCTCTTTACGAGTGGTGCAGAGTACTGAGGATATTCTCAATCGTACTGTATTGTGTCCATCCGGGGCTGCGATTGTGTTTGATCAGTGAGTGTGGAAGGTAAACACAGCGTTGGGTTCTGCCGTAGCACTGGTTGGCGCTTTTGTCTGGAGCAGCAGCTATGCGCGCCTGTGATGCCGGTTTGCAGGCAGCGTGTCCGAAATGTCTGTCGTGGTGCGGAGCCGCTCTGGTGGTCGATGTTTTTGGCGTATTCGCGCTCGGGTGTACCCTGCGGTTGACCTTTGCGTGGCATCGTTTCCAACGTATCGATTGGTTGATTCAACGGTTTGGCGGAAATTCGGGTCAAGGCGGGTAACGTTAAGCGCCCTAATTGCGTAATTCGGACAATCTTGTAGTTACTTGCTGTTTACATCGTGTTGTGCAACACCTATAGTTTTGCCATGTAAACGCAGGCATTTATAGCCTGCACGACATCCGACCCGGGCTATTAAATAGACAGTGGCTGCAGCCAAATGAAACCAACCAATTCGTCTGATCCGAATCACTTCCATCGGGTCGTCGATTGTCAGTGGGGCTGTCCAGCTCATACTGACGTCCCTCGTTATATTCGACAGATTGCACAGGGTGACTTCACCGGTGCCTATCTGGAGAATCGAAAATCCAATGTGTTCCCCGGTGTGCTGGGCAGGGTCTGTGACCGTCCCTGTGAGCCCGCCTGCCGACGCGGACGGCTGGACGAAGCGCCGGTGGCGATCTGCAGGTTGAAGCGGGTTGCCGCTGATTTGTCGGACGATATTCGCGATAAGCTGCCGCCAAAAGGCCCCTCCAACGGAAAGAAAATCGCCTGCATCGGTGCCGGATGCGCGTCACTCACGGTGGCTAACGATCTGTTGCCACTGGGCTACGACATCACCATTTTCGAACAGCACGACAAACCCGGTGGTTTGATGCGTACCAACATTCCGTCGTTTCGGCTGCCCGCCGAGGTGCTGGATGACGAAATCAACCTGATTGTTGAACGTGGCGTAGACCTGCGTCTCAGTACACCGGTCAACAGCATGAAACAGCTGCTTGATGAAGGCTTTGATTCAATCTTTGTCGGCACCGGCGCACCGCGTGGTAAAGATCTGGATCTGCCGGGCCGCAACGAAAGCGATCGTATACATATCGGTATCGACTGGCTGGAAGCCGTGGCCTTCGAGCACACAGAAAGCATTGGTGAAAATGTACTGATTATTGGCGTGGGTAACACCGCCATGGACTGCTGCCGGTCTGCGTTGCGGCTCGGGGGTAAAAACGTCTCTGTGATCGCGCGTAAACCGCGTGGATGGTTTAAGGCCAGTGCATGGGAGCTGGAAGACGCCGAAGAAGAAGATGTCAACATTCTGGTTAATCATTCACCCAAATCTTTTGTTGTTGAAGATGGTGTACTTAAGGGCATGACCTTCGACAAGATTCACTATGAAATCGACGACGACGGCGAGCTGGCCTCATCCGAGGTGGTCGAAGAAGTGTTTCTGCCGTGTGACGATGTGATTCTTGCCATTGGTCAGGACAACGCTTTCCCGTGGATTGAGCGTGATATCGGATTATCGTTTAACAAGTGGGATGCGCCTGATGTCAATGAAACCACTCACGGTGTGGAATTGCCCGGCGTGTTTTTCGGTGGTGACTCTGCGTTTGGTCCAAAGAATATTATCTGGGCAGTGGAGCACGGCCATCGTGCGGCGATCTCCATACATAAGTACTGTAGTGGTGAAGATATCGCCGAACGGCCGCCGCGTGGCATGAATTTGCTCTCCACCAAAATGGGTATTCACGAGTGGAGCTATTCGAATGACTTCGATGACTCGGAACGACGTCAAATGCGCCATGTGGAACTCACCGAACGATTTAAAAATATTCGTATTGAAGTAGAGCTCGGCTTTGATCCGGAACAAACCGCAAAGGAAGTCGAGCGTTGTTTGAACTGCGATGTACAAACAGTATTCAGTGAGAAGCTTTGCATTGAATGTGATGCGTGCATGGACGTTTGTCCGGTGCTGTGTCTGACCATTACCGACAACGGCGAAGAAGATGATCTTCGTCAACGTCTGCGGGCACCGGCCAACAATAAAGACCAGGTGCTCTATGTGTCAGACGCACTGCCGCAAACCGGCAAGGTGATGGTTAAAGATGAAAACCTGTGTATTCATTGCGGTCTGTGCGCCGAGCGCTGCCCGACAGGTGCGTGGGATATGCGTAAATCCCAGTTACTCATTCCTTACGCTACGACTCCCGTAGAAGAAAAAGAAATTAATGTCAGCTAAAAGCCTGGTAAACGACTTTGTCATTAAGCTGGCAAATGTCAATGGCACCGGTTCGGCAAGTTCGAACGGGTTGTTAATGAAGTCCATTTTCCGGATGGGTATTCCGGTGGTAGGAAAAAACTTCTTTCCTTCGAATATTCAGGGGCTGCCAACCTGGTATGAAATCAGAGTCACCAAAGACGGCTATACCTGCCGTACCGGGACCACTGATCTGATGATCGCCATGAACGCTGAAACCTACGCGGCGGATCTGGCCGAGCTTCGACCGGGCGGGGTGCTGTTATACGATTCTACCTGGCCGCGTAAAGACCTGAATGAACGCACTGATGTCACTGTGCTGGGTATCCCGTTGTCAGGTATGTGTAACGAGGCTTTTGATACCGCGCGTGCAAAAGTGTTAATGAAAAACGTTGCGTATGTCGGGGCGTTGGCGGCGCTGCTGGATATCGAGATGGATGTAGTGGAAAACCTGCTGCAGGAAACGTTTTCCGCCAAACCGCATCTGATGGATGCCAACATGCTCGCTATACGCATGGGCTATGACTATGCAAAAGAAAATTTTAGTTGTCCGCTCGATATGCGATTGGAGCGCATGGACAAAACTGATGGCTATGTCATGGTAGATGGCAACACTACTGCCGGTCTGGGGGCAGTATATGCCGGAGCTACAGTGGTGAGCTGGTATCCCATTACGCCGTCGACGTCACTGATTGATTCGTACAGCCTGTTTTGCAAGCAGCTGCGGGTTGAAGAAGATACCGATGGCAACAAAGTCAATAACTACTGCGTCATACAGGCGGAAGATGAACTTGCTGCCATCGGTATGGTGCTGGGTGCAAACTGGAATGGCGCCAGAGCATTTACCGCTACCAGTGGTCCGGGGGTGTCGTTGATGAGTGAGTTTCTGGGGCTCGCTTACTACGCTGAAATTCCGGCAGTATTGTTCGATGTTCAGCGCGTCGGGCCATCCACTGGTATGCCTACACGCACACAGCAGTGCGATATCACTGCAGCCGCCTATGCGTCACACGGAGACACGCGCCACGTTTTGCTGTTTCCGTCTGATCCGGTCGAGTGCTTTGAAATGGCGGTGAATGCCTTTGATCTTGCCGAACGACTGCAGACACCGGTTATTGTGTTAACCGATCTGGATATCGGTATGAATGACTGGATGATTCCAGAGATCCAGTGGGATGAAAGCTACGCACCTGATCGCGGTAAAGTCTACGATGCAGATGCATTACGGGACATGGACAAGTTTTACCGGTATCTGGATGTCGACGGTGACGCTATCCCGTGGCGAACCCTGCCGGGTGTGGATGCCAAAGGCGCCTACTTTGTCAGGGGGTCCGGCCATAATCGCTACGGCGGCTATACCGAAAAATCAGATGAATACAAAGATGTGCTTGATCGGCTGCGTCGAAAGTCTGATACCGCTGCAACGCTGGTGCCGGCCCCTGTGATAGAGACAGGTGTCGACATCGGTGCCGAGAAAAGCTGGGCGGTGTTGTCGATTGGCAGTTGTCATGGCGCGATTGTTGAAGCCCGCGACCGACTGGCTGAGGAACAAGTCTCTTTCGATTATATGCGTGTTAAGGGTTTTCCTTTTCATCAATCGGTTGCTGAATTTATAGACAACTATGATCGGGTCTTTGTGATAGAGCAGAATCGTGACGCGCAGCTGCGGCAGCTGCTGGTGAACGAGTTAGAAATTGATCCAGCCAGGCTGGTGCCGTTGTTGTCGTACGATGGTATGCCGGTTGGCAGTGACTTTATCGTCGATGCAGTAAAAGCCGAACTGCAACCGCAAGGTGCGGTAAGTGCTGGAGAAGCTTCATGAGTTTTATCGCTAAACCTAAAATCACCCACCCCGGTCTGCCAAGAAACGAAATCGGCCTGACCTTGCGTGACTACGAAGGCAGTATGTCAACGCTGTGTGCAGGTTGCGGTCACGACTCGGTGTCTTCCGCCATTATGCAGGCCTACTTTGAGCTTTCTATCGAGCCGCATCGTGTTGCCAAGGTGTCGGGCATTGGCTGCTCGAGTAAAACTCCAACCTACTTCCTGGGAGGGGCGCATGGATTTAACTCAGTGCATGGAAGAATGCCTTCTATCGCGACAGGCGCGAATGCAGCAAATCGGGAGCTTCAGTACATAGGTGTTTCCGGTGACGGTGATTCATTATCTATTGGACTTGGGCAGTTTGCGCACGCCATTCGTCGTAACGTCAATATGATGTACGTGCTGGAAAACAATGGTGTCTACGGTCTGACCAAAGGGCAGTTCTCTGCCAGTGCCGATAAAGGCAGTAAAGCAAAGAAGGGCGA
>CALLLY010000476.1 GCA_938008205.1 uncultured Granulosicoccaceae bacterium | reverse complement strand
GTGAGTTGATGACGCCTTCATTGCGAATGATCTCCATAACTGCGAACGTTCGAATAAGCAGGTTGGTCCAGAATGGAATAATAATAAGCAACATCCACAGGTTGCGTGTGTGCTGCGGGCGTGTGGCAATAAAATAGGCCGTGGGAAATCCAACGATTAACGCGGCGAGCGCAGTCATTAGCGACAATTTGACGGAACGCCAGAAAATAGAAAAGTGTGCGTCGGCCAGCTTTACGGTTTCATCGAAAAAATCTTTCTCAGCGACTACGTTGAACCACGCCTGTGTTGAGAATATCCACTTAACACCTCCGTAGTCGCCTGCTTCAAGGAAGGAGTAAACCAGTACAATCAGAAGTGGACCTGATGCAGCGAGAATCAGTATTAATAGTGCAGGAGACAGTAACCACCACCGACGATGTGTATGATCGTAGGGTGCGACGTTTGCCATCAGTCTTTTAACACCTGAGCAACGTGACTATTAAAATCGATGCCGACCGTGCTGCCTTCCTGCAGCGATAGTTCGGTTCCCGGAGAGTTCTGTTTTCGAACTACGAAATTCTCTCCGTTAGGCAGCTGAATATGAAATTGTGTATCCGTCCCTGAATACACAATAGTATTTATCTGACCGGACAACAGTGCGTTAGCAGCGTCGGTTATGGTGGCGTACTCCGGTCGCACTGCAATGGTGACCCGTTGGCCCGGAGTGGTATCTGCGTGGTCAGGAAGCTGCGCCTGTGTGCGGCTGCCGGCAGCTAATTCAACTGTGGTACTTGCGCCATCGATCGATATAATGCTTGCTTGCAGGAAGTTGGTTTCCCCAATAAAGTCTGCGACAAACCTTTCTGCCGGATGTTCGTAAATATTTCGCGGGCTGCCGATCTGCAGGATTTCCCCTTCGTTCATTACTGCAATACGATCAGACATTGTCAGTGCTTCTTCCTGATCGTGGGTGACAAACACAAAAGTGATACCGGTTTCTGTTTGCAGGCGTTTTAACTCCACCTGCATTTCCTTGCGCAGTTTGAAATCCAGCGCTGACAGCGGTTCGTCTAATAACAGCACTTTCGGTTTGGGTGCCAGTGCTCTGGCCAGTGCAACGCGTTGTTGCTGGCCGCCGGAAATTTGTGTGGTTTTACGATCGGCCAGTTCTGACATACGCACCAGTTCCAGCATCTGTTTGACAGTTTCTTTTACCTGCGATGCCGGCCGGTTGAGCATCTGTAATCCGAATGCTACGTTTTCGGCAACGCTCTTGTGCGGGAACAACGCGTAATTCTGAAACACTGTGTTAACAGGGCGGGTGTACGGTGGCTGTGCCAGTAGATCTTCGCCATGCAACGCAATACTACCGCTGGTAGGGTACACAAAGCCTGCAATAGAACGCAGCAGGGTAGTTTTACCGCAGCCGGATGGCCCCAACAGGGTAAAGAATTCGTTTTCAGCAATGGTCAGTGAGACATTCCGCAGTGCGGTAAAGTGTTCTTTGCCACTGACAAATGTCTGGGTTACCTCACGGATATCGATCAACTGCTGTTTTCCCCAGGAGCTTGTGAATACAAGATACCGGAATATTGTGCGGTGGAAAAGCAGGATTAACCGGTGAGGCCAGGCCAGCCGGTTTCAGATGTCAGAATGTGATTGCTGTTTTGTTATGGGAATTATCGAAGAGTACAAGTCTGAATAGATAGACCTGTTGATATTTAGCAGTAGGAATTAACGATCAAACCTTTGTTTTGTCAGACGCTGCGGGTTTGTCTTTACTGTCATCCACCATGGACTCGAGAGTCTCTGCATCGTTCTCATCATCGCTGCCGTTCATGCTGTCCAGTACCGGCAGTGGGTCGAAGGTACGCCAGGCAGGCAACGATGACATCACGCTGCCAAGCAGCACACCACCACGTATTAGCCAGACCAGATAACCAATCGAAAAACTGGAAGTCACAGTGACGGCTCGGGTGGCGAATTGTATATTTGAGGTTGTTGACTCTTTTAGCAGCTTTTCCTGATTGTCCAGGCTTTCCGCCATTTGGGAATTTCTGGTACTGGAGGCAACAAAATCCATATTGAATAACTCAGTCAGGGCAATTTGATTGTCAACCGGAGTCTGCAGATTCAATATGGAAAGCGGATCAGACAATGTTGTTGTGTTCCACTTTCGGTGTTGGATAATTTTGTCTTCAAATTCGGCGTCTTCGAAAATATTCCCGTAGCTGGCAAGTGCAAATTCGATCGCCTCGGGTATTACTGCTGTTGTTGGAATAGTCGCCTGCTTTGTGTCTGGTGATGGTGCGATTGACGGCGGTTGGAAAGCATCGGCATTGGCGGATGCAACGGTGGCAGTCGGGACAGGTTGCTCCTGGGTGCTTTCCATCTCGGGTTTCTCTGCTGATGTTTTACTGCTGGTTAAGTTATCTGTGGGTTCAGAGAATGCTGAGGCGATCGGTGGTTCTATCATTATTTTTACTGTCGCATCACTGTAAATGCCATCTTCATTGGTAATGCGATAAGTGAACTGGTCCTGTAGAACCAGTGAACGGTCATGTTGGTACGTAAAGTTGCCGTCTGGCTGCAATTCGACAGTGCCATGCCGGGGTGGTGTTAGCAACTCGATCGTGAAGTTGGCATCAATGTCATGCAGGAGTGATTCTTCAACTTCCGCACTGGTGGAATATGCCTCGGCAAACTTCAGCGTGAGGCTGCTGTCGTGAACTTCCGGTGCAGCGTCAATAACTTCGCTTACCTGTAGTTCGAACACCGCCGCACCTATTATCGTGCCGCTCTCGGTGCCGTCAGTTATGTCTATCGAGAAAGAGTCGTGGGAGGTTTCAGATCCGTTATGTTGATAGGCAACATTATGGTTGTTGACGTGCTGCTGAGTAAACTGACTTTGTGGTCCCATTGGCTGGTCGCTAAGCAGTAACTGTCCATGGGCTGGTTCGCGAGCCAGTGTGTAGATCAGCTCGTCTGGTGGATTATCGGCATCGCTTGCGAGCAGTACATCATTGGTGATAACAGTAGTATCACCTTCATTGACTACCAGTACACCAGTTGTTATTACAGGTGCATCATTAACGGATTCAATATCAAATCGAATGTTGTTTGCAACAACACTGGTGTCTAAACCGTTATGGTTGGTGCCACCGTCGTCCCGCACGTGAAAAGCAAAACCGGTGATACCTTCACCATGAATGTCTTTATTTGCAGAGAATGTGACCAGTCCGTTGTGCAGATCGTTTGCAAAGATCTCGGTACCTTCTACAACCGGTGATCCTGCAAGTTGCAGTGTTGCGTTTTCAGGTACCTCGGTAATGATCACTGACTTGAATGAATGTCCGTCGATCGCGTCGCTAAACCCGAGATCTGCCGCCTGTAGTGTATAAGGTTGGTCCTCCTGAAGCTCTATGGTGCTGTCTGCAGCACCGGGCGCGTCGTTAACACTCTGTAGATTAGCAAATAGTGTCTGTGCTCCAGCGGAGGTATCGCCGTCGTTATCCACACTGACCATGGTAAATACCGCCTGTATCCCTTCTGCTGCGGTATTAATATTGGGTTCGGGGTGCCAGTAAGCGTTGGTCGCCGGATCAATTGTGGCGTTTGTGGCGGGCGAGAAGGCAGTTGCCGCGTCGGCGCTGGCGCCAATCCTGAGAATGCCGGTACCTGTGGCCTGAATATTAAATGCAGTAATGAATCCGTCTACTTCGGAAGTGGTGGTAAGTGAAGATAGCTTGTCAAAAGTAATCTCCTGTACCTGATCTTCTATTGCGTTGAGCTGGTCACTTTGTGTGAGTGTCGGAGCATCGTTAATGTCAGTGGTGAAGACTGACGCAATGGCAGATTCGTCTGAAGTATCGCCGTCATCGTCTACCAGTAAAAATGTGAATGCGTTTTGGCTGCCGTGGGTTGGGGTGTTGGCGTCACGGTCCGGTGTCCAGTATGCATTGTTAGTGGCGTCTATTGCCTGATTGAGCGTTGAATGAAAGGGATTTGCAGTATCCGAATTTTCACCGATTCGAAGGAAGCCACTGTTGATTGATTGTATTTTCACACTCTCGATAGTGCCATCCACATCTGAGTAGGTAGCTGCTGCCAATAACTCACTAAGGGTTAATGCAACCTCTGTATCTTCATCCGTTGTTTTCACTGAGTCGGTGATTCCAGACAGGATTGGCTTGTCATTGATATCGGTGACATAAATCGACGCAACAGCAGGCGTGAGTGACAGTTCTCGCAGATTGTCTTTTGCGAAAACTGTGAAGGACTCAAGTTCACCACGGGATGCAGTATTGATATCGGGATCGGGTGTCCAGTAAAGATTATTGGAAGCATCAATCGTATCGTTAGCACCGCTGACGTAGGGTGTGGCAGATGCGGCAGTTGTGCCAATGCGAATTGTGCCGTTCATGACTGAGTTAACTACCAGTGCCTCGACGGTACCGTCGACATCGGTCTCGTTACCCACGGATAGAAAATCAGAAAAAGATATCGCTATTTCTGTATCTTCATCAGTAACGCCGACATACGTTGAAAAGTCTGGTAATACTGGCTTGTCGTTAACTTCATTCACAAAAACGCTGGCTGATACCGGTGTTGATGACCTTGCACCATCATCGTCACCTGCCAGTACACTGAAAGCCGATTGACGACCGTCGGTTGGTGTATTTGCATCCTGATCTGGTGTCCAGTATGCATTGACTACACTTGAAATGGTCTGGTTGCTTCCAGGTACAAAAGGTGTTGCAATGTCTGCTGAACTGCCCAGCAATAACGAACCGCTTTGTACCGCCTGAACAATCATAGTTTCAACCGTACCGTCACTATCCGTTTGGTTCCCGGCGCTGGTTAAGTCATTCAGGGTGATTGGTATCTGAGTATCTTCTTCGGTGGCGCCGATATCAGTAGCAAAGGCACAAAACAGTGGCGCATCATTGATATCGTTAACGTAAATGGAGACGACCGCATCGGTGCCTGAAATGGCGTGGTCTTCGTCTCTTACTGCCGCTGTGAATGCAGACTGCGGTCCGTCTGTCGGCGTATTAACTTGTGGGTCTGGAGTCCAGTACGCATGGTTGGCGGCATCGATAGTATCGTTCACACCGGTCTCAAACGCGTTTGCAGTGTCTGCGGTCTGGCCGATTCTTAGTGCTCCGCTGTTAATGTGACTAATCACGAAAGCGTTCAGTGATCCATCGATATCTGTGGCGTCGCTTTGTGCAATAAGCTTTTCGAATCGAATTTCTACTTCGGTATCTTCGTCTGTGGTATGCGCATAGGCGCTGAATGCTGTTAGTACCGGAGGATCATTGACATCGTTCACGTGTACCGTAGTGATCACGGCTCCTGATAAGGCTCCGTCGTCATCCTGCGCTGCCACAGAAAAAGCAGATTGTTGACCATTGGCAGGCGTATTCAGGTTATCGCCGGGGGTCCAGTAGGCCTTGCGTGTTGCGTCGATGGTATTATTTGAACTTGCGGAATAGGGTGTTGCTGTGGTCGGTGTCTCACCGATGCTAAGCGTGCCGGAGTGCACGGTCTGTACTACCATGCCGGTAATGGTACCGTCGACATCAGCTTCGTCACCGTGCGCCAGTAATTCCGCAAAAGTCAGTTCTACTTTGGTATCTTCATCAGTGCTGTCAATAGTGGTGGTGAACGCAGTTAATAATGGCGGGTCGTTAACGTCATTAACGTAAACAGCAGGCGTTACTGTGGCTGCAGAAGTATCGCCATCATTATCACGTACTTTCAGAGTAAACGGTTGCTGAGTACCATCTGCCGGTGTGTTCTGGTTGTTGGCCGGAATCCAGTAAGCATGGGTAGTTGCATCGATAGTGTCGTTGGAGCCAGATGCGAATGCCTCAGCTATAACACTACTGCTACCAATGCGCAGAGAACCGCTGTATACCGATTGCACCACCAGTGACTCGACATACCCGTCGCTGTCTGATTCATCGGCCTGTGTCAGCAGCTCATCGAGAGTCAGCTCAACTTCGGTGTCTTCATCGGTGCTATCAATAGCATTACGGAACCCGTTAACGGTGGGTAGATCGTTAATGTCATTAACGAATACTGCGCCTGTCACCGCAGGTGATGATTGTGCTCCATCATCGTCCCGGGCGACGACCGAGAATGCAGGCTGAGTGCCGTTAACCGGTGTGTTTTTATCCGCATCCGGTGTCCAGTACGCTTTTAGGGTGGCGTCGATGATGTCATTGGTGCCAACTGCGAAAGCCGCAGCACTTGTCTGATCTGTTCCAATTTTTAAGGTACCGCTATCCAGAGTTTTTACCACCATCGAATCTACCGTACCGTCGTAGTCGCTTTCATCGGCAGTGGTAAACAGGTCAGCCAGCGTGATTTCGACTTCGGTGTCTTCATTGGTGGTCGCGATATTGCCACTGAAATCAGTCAACCCGGGGTCATCATTGATGTCGTTGACGAACACTTCAGTAGATACCGGTATCGCTGACAGGCCGCCGTCATTATCTCTGGCAATAATCGTAAAGGCCTGCTGGCTGCCATCCACGGGGGTATTAACATTGCTATCGGGCGTCCAGTAGGCGTTACTGCTGGCATCGATGGTATCGTTAGTCCCCGCAACAAAGGCTGTGGCAGAAGCCTGACTGTTCCCGAGCTTAAGCGTTCCGGTAGTCATGTCCTGAATCACAAAAGCATTAACGCTACCGTCAATGTCATTCTGTTTACCGTGGGCCAGCAGCTCGGCGAAGCGAATTTCGATTTCGGTATCTTCGTCGGTGGTATCGACATGATTGTCGAACGCGGTCAGGGTGGGAATATCGTTAACGTCGTCTACAAAAACCTGTGCAGAAACCGGCGTTGCGGAGTGACCACCATCATTGTCTTTTGAGATCACGGTGAAGGCATGTTGTGCGCCATCAACCGGAGTATTCGCATGTGGGTCTGGTGTCCAGTAGGCCTTACGTGTGGTGTCGATGGTGTCATTCGTTCCTGCGATGAACGCAGTGGCCGATGCCTGGTTACTGCCGATCTTTAAGGTGCCTGTAGCAAGGCTCTGCACCACAAAAGCATCCACAGAGCCATCGATGTCGGTTTGGTCGCCAACTGCCTGCAACTCCGTGAAGCTGATCTCAACTTCAGTATCCTCAAGTGTTGTTTCGATATCGCCGGTAAACGTGGTCAGAGTCGGGTTGTCGTTAATATCATTGACATAAACCTGTGCAGAGACTGAAGTCCCGGAAATACCGCCGTCATTGTCTTTTGCGATAACCGAGAACGCAGCTTGATTACCGTCAATCGGGGTGTTTAGATTAGCCGCTGGTGTCCAATAGGCATGGCGGGTAGCGTCGATGGTGTCATTGGTTCCAGCGACAAACGAAGTGGCCAGAGCCTGGCTGATACCGATTCTTAATGTGCCTGTGGATGTGCCTTGCACCACAAACGCGTCAACCGTACCGTCGATGTCGTTCTGATCGCCAACCGCTGTAAGCTCTGAAAAACGAACTTCGACTTCAGTGTCTTCATCAGTGGTATCGACCGGGGCAACAAGCGTGGTCATTGTTGGTGAATCGTTGATGTCGTTAACCAATACTTTTGCCGCAACCGGTGTTACGGAAAGATCACCGTCATCGTCTTTGGCAACAACGGTAAAAGCGTGCAGATCACCGTCCGTCGGTGTATTCACATTGGCGTCAGGTGTCCAATAGGCATGATGTGTCGGGTCTATAGTGTCGTTAGTGCCTGCGATAAACGCTGTCGCTGTGGCCTGGCTGTTGCCGATTTTCAAGGTACCGGCGGGGGTGCTCTGAACCACAAACGCGTCGACTGATCCGTCGATGTCGTTTTCATTACCCTGTGCTTGTAATGCACTGAAACGGATTTCAATTTCAGTGTCTTCGTCGGTACTGGTAACATGACTTACAAATGAGGTTAGCGTCGGGCTGTCATTGATGTCGTTGACTTGTACCTGTGCCAGGACCGGTGTTGCAGACGCACCTCCATCGTTATCTCTGGCGATAACCGAAAAAGCCTGTTGATCGCCATCAACAGCAGTATTCGCGTTGGCATCCGGTGTCCAGTAGGCACTATTGGTTGAATCAATAGTGTCATTGGTGCCGGCACTGAAAGCGGTAGCCAACGCATGACTGCTGCCGATTTTCAGGGTGCCGGAGGCGCTGCTCTGAACAACAAACGAATCGACCGAACCATCCACGTCTGTCTGGTTACCCTGGATTCGCAGTTCATCAAAACCGATTTCAACTTCAGTGTCTTCATCAGTGACCGTAATCGGGGCACTGAATGCACTTAGCGTAGGGGTATCATTAATATCATTAACAAGCACGCGTGCTGAAACCGGTGTTGCAGAAATACCACCATCATCATCTCTGGCAACAACTGTGAATGCGTGCTGATCTCCGTCAACAGTCGTATTCACATTCAGGTCCGGTGTCCAGTAGGCACTGGTGGCAGCATCAATCGTATCGTTAGATCCGGCAACATAGGCGGTAGCGGAGGATTGGGTAATGCCAATTCTCAACGTTCCGGAAGTAATAGCCTGAACCACAAAAGCATCGACGGAACCGTCAA
>CALLLY010000475.1 GCA_938008205.1 uncultured Granulosicoccaceae bacterium | reverse complement strand
CTTTTAGACTTGGGATAACTGGCAAGCCAACTGAGTAATCCGTCTATCCAGGTATCAATATATTCATCCCACTCTCCTGCTGCGATTTCGGGCAACAGATTACGCTCGGGATCTTCCAGATCAATCGGCATCCAGGAAATCAGCGGTATCGCGCCAGTGCTATAGATATTCCGTGACTGCCACTGCAAGTGCTCACGCCAGTTATGAGAAAATGAGGAAAAAAAGGTAACAAACGCCAACGGTTTTTCACTGACTTCATTAAAACGGTTTAACTCGGCAATACCCCACCCGTCTCCAGGCAGATAAGCACCCAGCATGACCTGAGCATTAACCGGAGTATGTACTGATACCGCAGCAATCGCCGCGAACACTATTGATCGAATCTTATTCCACATATCGCTTTCCGTGCGAGCAATGGCCAGCTTCTAAGAGGCAGAATGCCTGACACCGCTGGCGCTTAAGTCCCTTAAGGCAGTGTTCCACACCACCGAAAATGGTATCGGCAATGAGTCCGCCATTTTAAGGGGGGATTTGAATTTGCAATCAGGGTTTCGATTTTATTCGCCAGGCCCTGACTTAAGGCTGGCTTTTACGTTTAAAAATTCAGAGATTTCTTTTAAAGATTCTGCCGCTTCCGGATAGTCGTCGTAGTACTCAAACACATGCCACAGACCATCCCAAACCCGACACTCAACATCTACACCTGCTCGTACTAATTGTCGATAAAAACGCAAACACATTGATAACAACAGATCCCGGGTACCGGTGGTGATAATTGTCGGTGGCATGCCCTTGAAATCGCCAAACAGCGGGGACAGCTCAGCGTTACCTGGGTCAATTCCATTTCCGTACACCTGCAACACCTCCCCTATATGATCCAGACTAAGCGTTGGGTCGGCGTGAGTGGTGGGTTCATACAACAGCGGGTCAGTCCGTAGATCGACTGCTGGTGAAAGTAATGCCATGGCACATGGTAACGCGATGCCTTCAGTGATTGCGCGCTGCGCGACAACCACCGCAAGATTACCTCCCGCCGACTCACCGGCAAGTAGAAGCGGCCCTGAACAATCTGCACTTATATGTCGCCAAACAGAAAAACAGTCATCAGCAGCGCAGGGTGCCGGATACTCCGGTGCCAGCCGGTATTTCGGAGCAATGACTTCTAATCCACACCAATATGCCAACGCACCAATGACTGGCAGATCGCTATAAGGACAACCGACAATAAACCCACCGCCAAACAAATACACCAGGGTACCTTTGCTTGTCTGACCACTGCGTGAAACGATTCTCTCGCATGGTACACCGGCGATTTCTATGTCTTCTCGAATCAAATCGTAGCGGCTAATCGCGCGTTCGGCACCGGCTGAAAACGCAGCACGAATTTCTTCACGGAGTTCAACAATACGCGAGAAGTCAGTTGGTGCACTGCTCTGCACGTAGGAATCCAGAAACGCCTGCGCCTGTGGAGAGATGCCGGGTTTACGCATTAAAGCGCTGACCACGAATTAGTTCTTTTTATCATCTGCACTATCAACGCAAGCTATTAGAACGAGTATTCATAGTTATCGGAATTCACAATATCCCCGGCATCAGATCCAAAGCGTTGTAACTCTAACAACCGTACAATACGACGAATATCAACATTAGGACATTCAGTGTAATATGTAACCGCCACTCAACCAAACCAAAGGAGTCACCCATGTCTTTGTGCAGAATCGCATTTGCACAAACTCCCTCTGGAGCAACACACCAGTTCTGTCTGTCTCGCTAGCGCGGGTATCCGAACTGATCAACTGACCTCGAGGCACATCACCTCTCGCGGGCGGATACCAATGCGCTGTGATAAAACCTGATCACAGGAACTGGTTCCATGAATACACTATTAAACGTACTGAATGTCTCGTTTTCACGCGGCACATTACCCCTGTTTGAAAACATCTCGTTCTCTCTGAACAGTGGTGATCGTGTCGGTTTTGCCGGACACAACGGCAGCGGAAAAAGCTCACTGCTGTCTTTGATTACAGGCACCGAGCAGCCAGACGACGGGGAAATTCGCATACCCCGCGGACTGAAAGTTGCCCTGGTTGAACAGTTCGTACCGTCAAGACTTATGCAGCTGCCATTGTCCGAGGCAGTCCTTGAATCGTTAGCGCATGAAATACAGCGGGAAAACCGATACCGGGCAGATGAGTTACTCACCCAGCTGGGGTTTTCCATTGAACAAACGGCACTACCACTACACGCGCTGAGTGGCGGACAGCAAAACCTCGCATTACTTGCCAGAGCTGTCATATTAGAACCGGAACTGTTACTGATGGACGAACCCGGTAACCACATGGATGTCATGGCGCTGGAATACCTGCAATCGTTTTTGCTATCCAGCCAGTCCATAACTTTTCTTATGATCTCCCATGACCGTGAGTTGCTCGATAACTGTTGCAACCGCACTGTGTTCCTTCGAGACCAGACCCTGTACCCGTTTGATTTGCCTTTTGATCAGGCAGCAGCAGCTTTGGCGGAACACGATATACAGGCGGCAAAGGCCAGAAAGGCCGAAGAGAAGGAAATCAAACGGCTGCAAGCCAGTGCGAAGCGACTGGCCGACTGGGGTAAAACTTATGACAATGAAGATCTGGCACGCAAAGCAAAAACAATTCAAAAACGCGTGGAGCGGCTGCAACAGCAACAAACATCGGTAAGCCGTGGAAGTGGACTGGATCTGCAACTCCAAACTGATTCACTGCGCGCTAAATCTTTGGTCACCATTGAAAATCTGCCCATCGTCACCCCGGACGGTCAGCACAAACTACTGCACATCGAATTTCAGCATATCCGCCCGGGAGACAGAATTGCCCTGCTGGGAAGAAACGGGGTCGGCAAGTCCACCACTATTAACCATTTAGTCGAAGGCATTGATACACCAAGTGATGAGTTGCGGTTTAATCCAAACGTCAATTTAGGCTACTACGATCAGGAGCTCTCTCAATTCCAGACAAATCGTGGTCGCATGGACTGGCTACTTGATCACTCTGAAGAATCACAAGATCGGGTAAAGCAGGTATTGCTGCAAAACGGCATCTCGTTTTCTCACTTTAATCATCCGGTAGAGAATCTCAGTGGAGGTGAATGTGCGCGATTAATGTTCATGCTATTTCAGCTAAACAAGCCCAATTTTTTAATACTGGATGAACCGACTAATCACATTGACATACAAGGCCGGGAACAGTTAGAACATCAGCTTATCGAATCTGAGGCAACGCTGCTAATCACCAGCCATGACCG
>CALLLY010000474.1 GCA_938008205.1 uncultured Granulosicoccaceae bacterium | reverse complement strand
TCCACCCCATTGTGATAAAAACGTGATAAATAAGTTATTGATTAATCATCGTTTGAGTATTTATTGCGTGAACCTCGCCGCTATATTTGTTTCTTACAAGCAGGACCTGTGAAGTCATTACCCGCGACACAACGACTGTAGTATCGGCGAAATTCACAGAGTCGTCCGATCAACTCAATCCGGAGATACGACGATGAACAAAAGAACGTTTCTGAAAACCATGGCTGGCGCTATTGCGATACCGAGCGCTGCACTGGGCTACAAATCTATACTGGCTGCCACTGAAAGCGACAAACCTGCAATGATGGATTCAACGATGGCTGACAACGCCATTGTGAAACTTGAACTCTCGGACAAAGAGTGGAAAGACAAACTCACTCCAATGCAATACAAAGTGCTTCGAAAAGAAGGCACTGAAAAACCGTTTACCAGTGAGCTAAACGATGAGAAGCGCGACGGTATCTTTGCCTGCGCCGGGTGTGACCTGCCTCTGTTTAGCTCGGACACCAAGTATGACAGCGGTACCGGATGGCCGAGCTTTTACCAGGCTATACCCAATCATATTGGCACCAGCACCGACTACAAATTGATACTCCCGCGTACTGAGTACCATTGTGCTCGTTGCGGCGGACATCAGGGGCATGTGTTTAAAGATGGCCCGCAGCCGACTGGTCTGCGTTACTGCAACAACGGAGTGGCTTTGAAATTTCATCCCGCCTGATGCAGTTGATTCATAAAGTATGAATTGAATCTACGCCCCTGTTAGTTGTTCCGGCGGCGGCGGTTTGAGTTCGGCTTGCTACTTATCATCATTCCGTGGCTTCACGTTGATTTCAACATGAAGCCCTTCACCGCTGTATGAATCAGTGGACTCGGATCCGATTTTCCACTGATCACCAATGATCGGATCTTCTTCGTAATCTTCCTCTTCTTCCCAGTCGTAAGTTTTCACCACTGACTTGGGATCGAGGTGGCGGAAAAGGATCGCACAGACCACACCGCTCAAGGCACCAAAAAAGTGGTACTCGAATGAGATGCCCGGCTCTTGTGGAAAGATGGTCCAGATCATTGAACCGTACATGAAAAAAGCCACCGTCAGCAAAACGCTGGATCTTTTGTCGCGCCGCAGCAGTCCTGCAGTCAGCAGGAAGAAAAACATACCGTGGGTAATCCCGCTGGCGCCAATGTGATAACTGGATCTGGCAAAAAACCAGACTCCCAACCCCGATGCTATCCACACCAGCGTAAACACCCACCACCGCGACCTCGGATAACCGTACACCAGCATGCTGCCGAGCAACAATACCGGTAGAAAATTGCTGATGACATGCTGCCATGACCCGTGAATTAACGGTCCGACAACAATGCCAAACAAGCCACTCGCGGTGTGCGGAAACACCCCCAGATGCGTAAGGCTCTCTCCCAGAAGTGACTCCCCGAGTTTTATCGTAAACAGCAAAAGCGAGAAACCGGCAGCCAGAAAGATGCTTTCAGACAGCGAGAAGTTTTTTTCCATTTGCCGATGTTTGGGGTGTAAATACTTTTTTAAAGAGTCGCAGGGCGTTATTCAGTACGCCTGGTCTGAAAAACGTTACCGCATACCGATTTTGGTATCACCAAATACCCGCCCGGCACTTTGCGGTGAGCAGCGCCAGTATTGCTGCGGGGCGACCACCTTGTCTCCCAGTTCTGCAGCGGCGTGCCACACCCATCGCGGGTTGAATAAAAACGCCCTGGCCAGCGCCACCATATCCGCCTGATCGTCTGCAACGATAGCCTCGGCCTGCTGTGCCTCTGTGATCAACCCTACCGCCATTACCGGAGTTTTGACGGCCGCTTTTACGGCTTGCGCAAAATGCACCTGATAACCCGGTTTTAACTCAATTTTCTGGTGTCGGGAAACGCCGCCGCTGGAAACATCAATCCAGTCACATCCGGCAGCCTCCAGTTGTCTGGCAAACTCACAGGCTTCGGCAATATCCCAACTGCTTTGATCATCCCAGTCACTGGCTGAAATTCTAACCCCCAGCGGCTTATGCTCAGGCCAGGCACGGCGCATGGCATTGAATAGTTGCAGCGGGTAACGCATGCGGTTTTCCAGAGATCCGCCGAACTCATCGGTGCGTTGGTTGGAAACCGGTGATAAAAACTGATGTATCAGGTAACCGTGTGCGGCGTGCAATTCAATGGCATCGATGCCAAGTTTTTCCGAACGTTTTACCGCCTGCAGGAACGATTCGGTGAGTGCTTCAAGTGCTGGACTGTCCAGTGCCACAGGCGGGATTTCATCTTCCAGGTGTGGAATTGCCGATGGCGCAACGGTTGTCCATCCACCCTGCTCCTGCGGCACTAACTGCCCCCCGTTCCAGGGTTCAAAGCTCGATGCTTTACGCCCGGCATGGCCGAGTTGTATGCACACCGGCACACGGTGTGAGGCGTTGACCCCGCGAATACTGTGCAGCACCTGCTCAAGGGCAGCTTCATTTTCGTCGCTATACAGCCCCAGACAGCTCGGCGTAATTCGGCCGATCGCCTCAACCGCAGTGGCTTCAAGTATCAGCATACCCGCACTGGCCAGCGCCAGTTGCCCATAGTGTACGGTATGCCAAAGTTGAGCCGTGCCATCGACAGCCGAGTACTGACACATTGGCGATACCACCACACGGTTTTCGAGTGGTAACTCTCTTAACGCCAATGGCTGAAATAATGCTGACATGCTATTGCCTGTAGTTAGTGTAAGTATTGCCGTACCCGCTTTTGCCATCATACAAGATCATCGGGTTCGAGATCAGTTCCACCTTTTGCTTGATCGGCGAGTTTTCACAAGGGCAACTCACGGCAGCGACACTTTTGCATGCAGTCCTGATAAAATAACAAGGCAGAGAAACTTGATGCACCTGTGCTTAAACGCATTGCCGGTTTCCTCTTCCACTTCCCGCAGCGAGGATTAATGCATGGGCCAGCAAAAACTCTACGACGACATCCCCGGCACCATTGTATTCGACAGTGATCAGGCAGCTAAGGGATACCAACTGAATCAGTTTTGTATCAGCCTGCGCCTGGCTCCCAACCGCGAAGCCTTTAAGGAAAACCCGGAAAGCTACATCGACCAATTTCCGATGACACCAGAGCAGCGCGAGGCCGCATTGAATCAGCAATGGAATCGATTGCTGGAACTGGGAGGCAATATTTACTACACGTCAAAACTTGCCGCCTACCACGGTATTAATTTTCAGGAACTCGCAGGCTTAATGACTGGCAAGGGATCAACGGCGTATCGTGAAATGATGGTTGCAGGTGGACGGCCAATCGACGGTAATCGATACAAATCTGAATGGGAGGATAAATAATGGCGCATATTTCCTCCGGAGTTGCCTGCTCGCACGTCCCGGCACTGGGTGTTGCCTCAGATACCGGTATTTCAGGTGACGACTACTACGGACCTATATTCAAAGGCTTTGAATTTTCAAAACAATGGATGGAGCAGGAAAAACCGGACCTGATTTTCCTGGTGTACAACGACCATTGCACCGCCTTTGATGCGCGCATTATTCCGACCTTTGCCCTGGGTTGCGCCAGTGAATATGCACCCGCCGATGAAGGCTGGGGACCGCGCCCGGTACCTGTTGTCAAGGGCCATCCTGAACTCTCCGCGCATATCGCACAGTCTTTGGTGCTCGATTCTTTCGATATCACCATCATGAATGAAATGGAAGTAGACCACGGGCTGACCGTGCCGCTGACCATGATGTTCGGCCAGCCTGACCAATGGCCTTGTCCTGTCGTGCCGCTGGCGGTCAACGTGGTGCAATACCCCGCACCGCTGGGCAGTCGTTGTTACGCGCTTGGTAAAGCCATTCGCAAAGCAATTGAATCCTACCCTGAGGATCTGAAAGTTTGTGTATTTGGTACCGGAGGTATGAGCCATCAGCTACAGCATGAACGCGCCGGTCTGATCAATTCAGCGTGGGATGAAAGGTTTATGAATCTGCTGGTTAACGACCCCGACCAGGGCAGCATGATAGAACATATAGAATACCTGCGTGAGGCGGGCTCTGAAGGCATTGAACTGGTCATGTGGTACGTAATGCGCGGTGCACTTAACCGCAATGTCGAAGAAATACACAGGTTTTATCATGTCCCCGCATCCAACACCGCAGTAGGACATATGATACTGGAGAACAGACCGTGATAAAGATAGGGGTTGCTGGCGCGTATGGCGCTTTCGGGCTGAAACATCTGGACGCACTATCGAACATAACCGATGCAAGCGTCACCACCGTTTTCGGTCCAAACCAGGATAAAATCACCGCATTGGCTGCCGGGCGCAATATCGCCACAGCGTGCACTGATTTTGAAGATTTTCTGAGTCAGGATATCGATGCGGTTATTTTGTCTACCCCGACTCAAATGCACTGTCAGCAATCAGTACAGGCAATGCAGGCGGGTAAGCATACCTTCGCTGAAATCCCGATGGCAGACAGCCTGGCTGATGCCGAGAAAATGGATGCGGTTCAAAAACAGACCGGCGTGGTTGGTATGGTCGGACACGTGCGCAGGTTCAACCCTTCACATCAATGGGTAAAAAACCGCATCGATGCCGGTGAGTTTTCTATTCAGCAAATGGACGCGCAAACCTATTTTTTCAGGCGCACAAACACCAACGCCAAAGGCGAACCGCGCAGCTGGACCGATCATCTTTTATGGCACCATGCCTGTCACACCATTGATTTGTTTTTGTATCAAACCGGTGAAATACCCACCGAAGTATTCGGACTCCAGGGGCCGGCACACCCCGAACTGGGTATTGCAATGGACATGACTATCGGCCTGAAAACGCCAACCGGTAAGCTCTGTACGTTGTCGTTGTCATTTAACAATGACGGGCCGTTCGGTTCATTCTTTCGCTATATTGGTGACACAGGTACCTACCTGGCGCGTTACGATGATCTGTTCGATGGCAAAGACAACCCGATCGACCTGACCGGTGTTGCAGTTTCCAACAATGGTATTGAACTCATTGATCGTGAGTTTATCGCCGCCATACAGGAAAAACGCGAGCCGAATTCCAGTTTTGCACAGGGGCTGGCTGTGATGCAGGTGATGCAGCTTCTTGAAGATCAAATGGGCGTACTGAAAGTCTAATCGTCAGTTAGGAAATAAATATTGTGTCTGATAAAAAAACTGCACTAGTGATATCCGCCCACGCCGCCGACTTTGTCTGGCGTTGTGGAGGATCTATAGCTTTGCATCAGAAGCTCGGCTATGAAGTGACTGTTGCCTGTCTGTCTTTCGGTGAACGTGGCGAAAGTGCCCGGTTATGGAAAGAAGGAAAAACGCTTGACGAGGTAAAATCCATTCGCAAGGGCGAAGCTGAAAATGCCGCCAAAGCCCTGAATGTTCACGATCTGCAGTTTTTTGATCTGGGTGATTATCCATTGCACCTGGAGCGTGAAGACAAATACAAACTGGTTGATCTGATTCGTTCTGTACAACCTGCCTTTATGTTAAGCCACTCGCAGTTCGACCCGTATAACACCGACCATATGTACACCACCCAGGTAGCCATG
>CALLLY010000473.1 GCA_938008205.1 uncultured Granulosicoccaceae bacterium | reverse complement strand
CAATGCGTTTAACTGCGCAACTGTTTCATCACTCAACGTCACACCGGAACCACCGGCATTCTCTTTCATGTATTCGATATGTTTGGTACCCGGAATCGGCACATCGCCCTTGCGGTGCAGCAGCCACGCCAGAGCCAGCTGGGCCATGGTGCAGTTATTGTCTTCAGCGATTTGCGCATACGGCACTAATAGCTCACTGTTTTTCTTAAAGGCCTCCGGTTCAAAGCGTGGTCGTGCAATCGTGCAACGCAAGTCAGTATCAATCAGCTGAGTGACATCTGCAGATTTACCGGTCAGGAATGCTCTGCCTAATGGTGAAAACGGCACCATGGTGACACCCAGCTCGTCACACGCGTCCAGCACACCACGTTCAGGTGTGCGCGACCACAGTGAATACTCTGACTGCAGCGCTGCTATCGGGTGAACCTTGTGGGCGCGGCGCAGGTTTTCACTACACACTTCTGACAGACCAATCTCTCGAACCTTGCCCTGCTCCACCAGCCGCGACAAGGCGCCGGTGCTCTCTTCAATCGGGATATTCGGATCAACACGGTGGAGGTAGTAAAGGTCGATCACATCGGTCTGCAGCCGCTTCAAACTGTTTTCGCAGCTCTCGAAAATGCCTTTCGGATCGCCATTGATCCCCGCTCGAGACAACCCGCACTTGGTTGCCAGAACAAATTCGTTGCGACGACTGGAAAGCGCCTTGCCGATCAGCTCTTCATTGTGCCCCGAGCCGTACACCTGAGCGGTATCCAGAAAGGTGTAACCAACATCCAGCGCCTCATTAAGCAACTTGTGTGATTCTGCATCATCCGCAGGACCGTACCCCATGGACATATTCATGCAGCCCAGACCGATTTCCGACACGGTAAGAGAGCCAATTTTGCGATTTTTCATTGAACGACCAGATTTGGATTAACGACGGATAAATCCAGTATAACCGATTAAAAACCAGCGGCGCCTGTACAGAGTTTCCGTGCAACCGTGGTATGCTGTGGTCGCGTGCAGGCACCCGCAATAACCACCAGGACGAATTTATGCCAGCCCTCTATGACCAGGTAGACCCGAAAGGCCTTCTCGAATATTCAGTCGTTTACACCGATCGTGCGCTGAATCATATGTCACACAACTTCCAGTCCGTGATGTGTGATCTGTCGTCGATGCTGAAGCAAACCTACAACGCACATTCTGCTGTCGTCGTCCCCGGCAGTGGCACCTACGGCATGGAAGCAGTAGCGCGGCAATTTGCCAAAGATAAAAAAGTGCTGGTTATTCGCAACGGCTGGTTCAGCTTTCGCTGGTCCCAGATTCTGGACCGCAGCGGCTTGCCGGAATCAACCACCGTTTTAAAAGCCTCGCGGGATTCCAACAGCGACACGGCGCCATTCTCACCACCCTCCATCGATGAAGCAGTAGAGATTATCAAACGTGAAAAAATCGATCTGGTGTTTGCCCCGCATGTAGAAACCTCCGCCGGCATGATACTGCCTGACGACTACATTACCGCCCTGGCAGACGCCGTTCATTCTGTTGGCGGTTTAATGGTTTTGGATTGCATCGCCTCCGGCACCATCTGGGTAGACATGCAAAAGACCGGTGTCGACATGCTGATCAGCGCGCCACAAAAGGGCTGGAGCGGACCGCCATGTGCTGGCCTTGTGATGATGAGTGATCGCGCCAGAACTGCAATCGATGGCACCACCAGCGACAGCTTTGCCTGTGATCTGAAACAGTGGCTACAGATTATGGAGGCTTACGAAAACGGCGGCCACGCGTATCACGCCACTATGCCTACCGAATCTTTGCGCGTATTTCGTGATGTGATGAAAGAGACTGTTGAGTTCGGTATTGATCTGGCCAAACAACGCCAGCAACAGCTTGGTGATGACGTTCGCGCACTGCTGAAAAGCAAAGGCATTCAAAGCGTTGCCGCAGAAGGATTTCAGGCACCCGGTGTAGTTGTCAGCTACGCAGCATCGCCTGACATAAAAACCGGCAAGGTATTCGCCGAACGGGGTATGCAGATTGCCGCCGGGGTACCCCTGCAATGCGATGAAGGCGATAACTTTTCTACCTTTAGACTGGGTCTGTTCGGCCTCGACAAACTGCAGAACGTCGAACGCACCGTTGCATCCCTCAAGTCCGTTGTCGAGGAAGTGTTCGCAGAAGCGGCTGCGGAAACTGCCTAGCCTGAGACTCAATCACATCGCCGGGCGCTGAGGTGCCCGGCACATATTATAAAGTGTAGCTCTAGAGCGGTGTAATCGTTGCCGCGGTAGACGGATCACCGGTATTAGGCGTGCCGGTTGGTTCAATCAGTAACACATGCACTTCTTCTTCAGCCACCGGGCAATGCTCCACACCTTTCGGTACGACATACATCTCGCCTTCATTGAGATGCACATCTCCGTCACGCAACCGAATAGTTAACCGACCTTTCAGCACCAGAAAAAAGTCATCGGTGTCGGGATGCGAGTGCCAGGTAAACTCCCCCTTCAGCTTAACCACCATCACGTCATGTCCGTTAAATGTCGACACCACTTTCGGCACCCAGTGATCAGAGAACAGGGTTAACTTTTCAGCCAAATTAACTCGCGACATGCTCTACTCCTTACTGCGCCAGTGTCCAGCTACGGGCTAGTCGATATCCGAAACTGAAACCACCGCATCCATATTAATTTTTCCGTACACATGCGGAAACAACTCATCACCGCCAACGGTGTTTTCAAACACCAGTCTGGCTACAAGTTTGTCAGGATCAATCTCTAATTGCTTCAAGCCACTAACACCCTGATAGTACCGCTCAAGTACACCGGCCAGCTGATCCTGTTTACAGCAATGAATAAAACCCTCCTGAACCAATGACCCGCAGGAGTACTGTCCGTCAGCCACGGCATCAAGTGCCGCCTGATCAGTGACGTGGTAAATTCTGCTGGCTGTTTCGTTCATTGCCTGTCTCTGTTGATTCGCTTACTGCGCACACGCCGGAGAGTGTTTTTGTGATGGGGTTTATACCG
The DNA here is from genome assembly GCA_938008205.1 of uncultured Granulosicoccaceae bacterium. Classification (GTDB taxonomy): domain Bacteria; phylum Pseudomonadota; class Gammaproteobacteria; order Granulosicoccales; family Granulosicoccaceae. Next base: position 5,255 of record CALLLY010000473.1, on the reverse strand, counting down.
CCGCGCGACTGTTACAGGTTATCCGGTAGTGCTTCTACCCGCAGCCTATACCAACCCGTGACCGATAACACTATTAAACCATGAGTTATCCCGCTACCTGCGTTTAAGATTTTAGCCCAGCCGCCGCTATACGCGTCCATGCTATACAGACTCATAAAAAAACAACAACGAGAGTCGCCGCCAGCCACAGAAAACGATGCCACCGCGGGCATTGCGTCACTGATACTCTGCGCCACTCTTATACTGATCACTACGGCTGCAAGCACCAGCTATCAACTGGATGTCATGTCGTTCTATATGACGGTGATGGGAGCCATGTCGTTGTACTTCGTGGCCTCCCAATCAGCACTCGACCCGCAAGGGGTTGGCAGTGTACCGGACAGACACGGTGCCGCCGGTAATGATGACATTTACTTCGAGACACAACACAGCGCACTCACGGATAACAAATCCGCCAACAGCAGTGCGCTGGTTATCGGCGAACATACACCAGACCGACTGACACTTGAGCCCAGCAAAATCACACATCGACTTTGCTTTGGTATTGGATTGATTATCACTGTTGTACTTGCCTTGTTTTTTCTGGGAGGAAGCGCGATCAATCAAATTTGGGCAATACCTGCAGAACTGAAAACAGCATTGCTACTGGGTGCAATTGTGTTGCTGGCAGTGATCACTAACCACTTGCGCCAACCAATGCGACGAGTGGTTTTCGATAGAAACTCAGGGGTGTTCTGGATTGAACACACACTGTTATTTAATTTCAGAGTCGGGGTGTCGGCACAGATGCCATTGCACCAGGTGGTTGCCGTACAACGGGTGGTACACCCTGCCCGACTTCATATTGGCAATGCATTGGGTAGCACATTACAACACGGCTCGACACAGGAACTCAATGTAGTATTTCGCAATGCCGAGCGCGTTAACGTCGTGTGCCACGAAGACTGCCATGCACTGCGAAACGATGCTGCAGTTCTTTCTAACTTTTTGCAGGTACCCGTCTGGGTTTCAAAACCCGCTACCGCACTAACACCGAATTGATCAACACCGGTTGCAGCGGTACGTCTCTGGAAAATGGCCCGGCAGCACCAGTAGTGCTGGCGGCGATCTGATCAACCACATCAAAGCCATCAATAACACGTCCGAATACCGCATATCCCCACGAGGTAGATGAGGTCGGTGCGGTGTAGTCGAGCGCCTGGTTATCTGCAACATTAATGAAAAATTGCGAGGTCGCAGACTGCGGGTCTGACGTTCGTGCCATGGCAATGGTGTATCGCACATTCTTCAGGCCATTATCAGCCTCGTTAGCTACTGGATCAAACGTGGGCTTTTTCATGTAGTCTGCCGAGAAACCACCACCCTGAATCATAAACCCGGCAATCACGCGGTGGAAAATAGTGCCGTCGTAGTAACTGGCGTTCGCGTAGTTTAGAAAATTCTCTACTGTCAATGGAGCCTTTTCGCCATTCAGGCTCAGCGTTATGTCTCCCGCGCTGGTTTGCAGGACGACCTGTTGCTCAGCATCATCACTGGCCGCCACCGGCGCCGGCGCAGAATCCCCACTGGTTGTGGCACCGCCACATCCGGACATGACAATTAGTGCCAGCCATATTCCCACTGTGCGAAAACAGTTTTTCACGATTAGCTTATTCCGATATGAATTTCGGGCGATGTGAGCAAAATCAGTACCGCCACCAACCCTCGCCAGCGTCCGGCGGATTGTTGTCCAACCTGCCGGTTCGGTATACCATTCGCTGCAGGTGGGCAGCGTGTCTTAGCCGACATCTCGGCTGTCCTGACATTCCGGTACTGGAGGACGTTCCTTGAAAAAATTTCACAAGCTCGCGTTAGTCACCTCGATGCTCGCCGGGCTATCCACGGCAGTCAACGCTGACACCATTCGCTTTTGGACCACAGAAGAACAACCAGCACGCCTCGCCAAGCAAGAACAAATGGCGGCTGACTTTGAAGCCAAATCCGGTCACTCCGTCGAAGTGATCCCGATCAGTGAAAAAGACCTTGGCAAACGCGCCACTGCCGCCTTTGCAGCTAATGATCTGCCCGACGTCATCTACCATCCTCTGCAATATGTGTTGCCATGGTCTGAAGCCGGAATTCTGGATGTAGAAACCAACAGCGACATCGTAGAAAAACTCGGTACCGACACTTTCGCTCCTGGTGCTGTCGATATGGCACAGTTTGATGGCATGACCGCAGCTGTTCCAGTCGATGGCTGGACGCAAATGATCGTTTATCGCAAAGATCTGTTTGATGCGCTTGGCCTGGAAGCACCCACCAGTTACAAAAATATTATGGATGCGGTGCGAAGACTCGCATCGCCCCCAGAGTTGTACGGGTTTGTGGCGGCCACTAAAGTCGATGAAAACTTCATGAGCCAGGTGCTCGAACATGTTCTGCTGGCAAACGGGGTTACCCCGGTGAATAAAGACGGATTTGCAGAGCTTGATAAGAAAGCCACTGCAGAGGCACTGGAGTTCTACAAGCTGATCTCTCAGGCATCTCCTGCCGGTGAGTTGTACTGGAAACAGTCGCGTGAACTTTACTTTGCCGGCAAGGCCGCCATGATCATCTGGTCTCCGTTCATACTCGATGAACTCGCCGGCCTGCGAGACTCCGCACCACCTACCATCAACAGTAACCCGACCTCCCGTGTACTGGCTAAGAAAACAGACTTTATCACCAAGTTTTCAGGCCCCTCTAATCCAGAAGGCGCAGGCTGGGCAGATATCCGCTACTTTGGCATCACTACAGATGCCAACACAGATGTTGCAGCAGCATTTGTTGAATACAGCATGGACGAGGGCTATATGGCCACACTTTCTATTGCACCGGAAGGCAAGTTTCCGGTTCGCCGCGGTACCGCCGATGAGCCAACCAAGTATGTGGATGGCTGGAAGCAACTGCCTGTTGGTGTAGATCGCATGGCACCGCTGGGGGATATTTATCCTGAAGCCACCATCTCGAATATTGTTGGCGGGCTGGAAAAGGCTAACCGCTGGGGTGCGACAGAACGGCAGTTATCACTGGCATCCAAGATGATCAACAGCCAGGTTATCAACCGCATTGTCCGTCAGTACATAGATGATGAGCTCAGTGTCAACGCGGCAGTTAAAAAGCTCAACGAAGAACTGGCCAAGATCAACTAAAGCCAGTCGTATTTCCTCTGCAGGCAAGGGCCGCGCGTGGCTACGCGCGGCCTCACTTTATGACCACGCTCAAACAGCAAGCTATCGACATACTGACCGCTAACGATCGTGGCGGCTTTACCATTCCCACCGAACGTCTCTATCCATTCCAGTGGAACTGGGACTCCGCGCTTACCGCACTGGGCTTTGCCACGTTCAACATGCAACGCGCCTGGCTGGAGCTTGAAACGCTATTCGAAGGCCAGTGGCCGGATGGCATGTTGCCACATATTGTTTTCCGGCATCCCGATGACGACTATTTTCCGGGCCCTGATGTGTGGGGCACCAACCGACAGCCACCCAGTTCAGGGCATTCACAACCACCGGTAGCAGCCAGTGCAGTTTTTAAACTGCTGGAGTTGTCGGGCGATGAGCAGCCCGCGCGAGCATTGTTCCCAAAGTTATTTGCCTATCATCGCTGGTTTCACGACAACCGCGACCCTGACAATACCGGACTGGTTGCTACGATTCATCCGTGGGAAACCGGACGTGACAATTGTCCTGACTGGGACTCAGGCATGGCAGCGGTGGAAATACCCGATGATCTGCCAGACTATGTCCGACGCGATACCAGCCACGTCGATGCCGACCAGCGCCCCAGCAGTCGGCAATACGATCAGTTTCTGAGTATTGTGAAATTTGCTCGTGACCATCAGTGGGATCACCGGGAAATCTATCGCAATGGCCCCTTCCTGATGGCAGATCCGGGCATTCAGTTCATTCTATTGCGCGCTGATCGCGACTTATTAAGTATGGCTCTACGCTTCGGCCACGAGCACGAGGCGCGTACGATTCAGCAGTGGATTAGCAAATCCGAGCAGGGCTGCAACCAGTTATGGAACCCGGATACCAGCGGATTTTGTGCGCGCAATCTACGAACAGGCGAATTCAGCAGCGCCATCACCAGCGCCTCTGTACTGTGCTTTTATGCCCAGGCCGGCGACACAGTCCAACAGGAACGAATGCTCGGCCACCTCAACACGATCTGCAACAGCGTCAGGTACGCCTTCCCCAGTTGGGACCCCAGAGATTCGCTTTTCGAGAGTCGCCGCTACTGGCGGGGCCCGGTATGGGCGATCATGAACAGCATGATATCTCAGGGATTACTGGAGTGCGGCCGGACCGCCATCGGTAACCGGATCGCTACAGATACGCTGGCACTGATTGAAGATGCCGGGTTTTGTGAATACTTCGACCCGATTACCGGAGAAGGGCTTGGCGGTGATCGATTCACCTGGACAGCCGCGATGTATCTGCATCTTTCCAGTCACCAGCAGCACATGTCAACTTAATGACACACCCGCAGTTACTGATACAAATAAATTAAAAACAATAGCTTACAAGCGATAATCAGTACCGCTCGACAGTGTAACCCTTCAAAAACCACCTGAAACAGGTTATGTGTAACGGTTCCCATTCATAGTGTGCCAAATATGTGACACTCCGTTCCATCTTAGCTCTACCCAGATGGAATATGAAACTCAATCGCCTCCACATCGTTATGTTTACCTTTATCGGCCTGCTGCAGGGTTGCGCGGGAAAAGAGTACGTCAACGAATCCATTGTGATCGACGAAAACTACACGCTGAATGAAAACATCACCAAGACCAAATACACAGTAAATACACCGGGTATTGTGTTCGAAGGCAATGGGCACACCATCGACGGTATTTGCAACACCGATTGCATCGGTCTGATTATCAACGCCAACGACGTTGTTATTCGAAACGTGACTATCAAAAGATTTGACGGCGGCGTTAGCCTTGCACCGAACATCAGCGGTGTAAAGTTCGAAAATGTCAGAGTCATCGATAACGTTAACCACGGCATTTTTGTTGATACCGGCGTTAGCAACTTCACTTGTGATACCTGCGACATTTCAGACAATGGCGCGATGGGCGTTTACCTCGAGTACAACACGCATGGCAACACCATCAAAAACAGCCAGGTGCTCAACAACGGTTATCGCGATAAAGACACCGGTGACTGGATTGAAAACCTCAAAGCCGATTCGAAAGACAAGCGCGAAGGTATCGCCATTGATGC
>CALLLY010000472.1 GCA_938008205.1 uncultured Granulosicoccaceae bacterium | reverse complement strand
TGCAATGCCAGACTGATTAGTCACTACAACGACACGATAGTCGGCCTGACATAATCTCGATATAGCCTCAATGCTTCCTTCAATCGGAATCCATTCACTTTCCGACTTGATATACTCATCCGACTCTTCATTGATCACTCCATCGCGATCCAGAATTACGAGTTTCTTGCTCATCAGTCAGTTCACCCGTTCTTCACGTTGAAACACCATAGTAGAGTCTAGCTTTGCAATCGACCGATATCGGCAACATGAGAAAACAGGCGTTGCAGTTCCGACAAAAGTGCCAGTCGGTTATTACGCAGCGCTTCGTTATCGCTCATCACCATCACTTCATCAAAAAAGCCATCTACCGGTTCCCGCAGTTGTGCCAGCGCTTTCAGTGCCTGCGCATAGTCACCGCGGGCAAACTGAGGCTCAACTTCAGAGACTGCCGCTGTCATCGATTGAAACAAGCGGGTTTCTATATCATTTTCAAAGTGTGATTCATTAACACTACCGCCTGTGGGTGGCGGATTTTTCTTCAAAATATTGTTAATGCGTTTGTTGGCTGCCGACAAACTTTCGGCTTGCGGCAGTTGCATAAATTCAGTCACCGCCCTGACTCGCTTGTCAAAGTCCAGTGCCGAGGTGGGTCGCACTGCAGCCACGGCATCAAACACCTGAGGCGGTACCTTCTGGCCGGCATAGTAAGCACGCAGGCGCTCAAGCATAAACTCAAACACCTCAGGCACACATTCGTCAGCGTTTATGTTACTGCCATGTTGTGCTGCCGCTTTGATCAGCAACGCCTGTAGATCGAGCGGCAGTTTGCATTCAATCATGGTGCGCAACACGGCAAGCGAAAGGCGTCTCAGCGCATACGGGTCTTTGACACCGGTGGGCTTTTGCCCGATACCGAAAATACCCACCAGCGTATCCAGACGGTCGGCAATGGCGAGTGACTGACCAACACCGGAGCTCGCCAGTTCATCATCAGCAAAGCGTGGCAGGTACTGTTCTCTCAGTGCGGTACTGACCGCAGCAGGCTCACCTTCAATTTTTGCATAGTACTCACCCATAATCCCTTGAGTAGAGGCAAATTCACCAACCATCTCAGTCATAAGATCGCACTTGCTAAGTTGCGCTGCCCGTCGTGTGTGATCAACATCAGCACCAATTTGTGCAGCAATATCTACCGCCAGTGCTTCAATGCGAACAGTCTTTTCATAGACGGTTCCGAGCTTCGATTGAAACACAACATTCTTAAGTGTCTGTGCATGATCAGCCAGCGGTTTCTTTTGATCCTGCTGCCAGAAAAACATGGCATCCGCCAAACGGGGTCGTACTACCACTTCGTTGCCAGTGATCACCTGTGACATATCGGTGCTTTCAATGTTAGACACCGTAATAAACTTTGGCAGAAGATTGTCCTGATTATCAAACAGTGGAAAGTACTTTTGATTATCTTTCATGGTGGTGATCAATACTTCAGTGGGCAGCTCCAGAAACTTGCTGTCAAAGTTACCCGCAACCGGCACCGGCCATTCAACCAGTGCAGTGACTTCATCGAGTAGGTCACTATCAACCAGAGCCTTACCGCCTGCCTCTGCAGCAACCTTATTAACTCCCGCTTCAATCAGGTCGCGTCGCTGTGCAAAATCAGCAATCACACTACCGGTTTGCTGCAATACCGCGGCATAGTCCCCGGCGTTGTCTATAGATACGGTATCCGGGTGATGAAATCGATGACCACGGGTGGTGCGACCAGACGTCAGCCCAAGTACAGATGCCGGCACGATGTCATTCCCTAACAGCATCAGTAACCAGTGCACCGGTCGGACAAACTCAACATCACTGTCTCCCCATCGCATACGCTTGGGGATTGGCAGTGCGGCAAGTGACTTTTCGACAATCGCAGGAAGCAACACTTCCGCAGATTGTCCTTTCTGCTCAACATTGCACACCAGCCACTCACCCTTGTCGGTTTGCATACGTTCAAGCTCTGCAACTTCAGCCCCGACCGAACGGGCAAAACCCTGAGCAGCTTTGGTTGGGTTACCACTATCGTCAAAGGCTGCAGCAACCGCCGGACCACGCTTTTGCACACTGATATCCTGCTGGCGGGTTTGCAGGCCTTTCACCAGCACCGCCAGTCGTCTAGGCGCTGCGTAGACAGTGTGATCCTGTGTTTCCAGGTTGGCGTCTGCCAGTCCACTGGCAATACCCTGCGCAAACGCGTTGGCAAGCTTCATTAACGCTTTAGGTGGCAGCTCTTCGGTTCCGAGCTCTACCAGAAAATCTTTGTGATCACTCATGATGCATGCTCCGCTGCGGTATTAACCAACGGAAAATCGAGCGCTTCGCGAGAGGCGAGATAAGCTTCTGCGACATTTCTGGCCTGTTGGCGGATTCTTAATATATACCTCTGTCGCTCGGTAACCGATATCGCATGGCGAGCATCGAGCAGGTTAAACGTATGCGATGCACCCAGCACATGTTCATAAGCAGGCATCGATAAACCTTTTTCTGTGAGCGCCTGAGCCTGGGCCTCGTGGTTATCGAATGCCGTGAATAATGCATCGACATCGGCGTGTTCAAAGTTGTAGGCCGACTGTTCGATTTCATTTTGCAGATACACATCACCGTAGGTCACTCGATGACCATTGTGCTCTGACCAGATCAGGTCATAAACACTATCGACCCCTTGTATATACATTGCCAGCCGCTCCAGGCCGTAGGCAATTTCTCCCATTACCGGTCGACACTCCAATCCACCCACTTGCTGGAAATAAGTAAACTGGGTGACCTCCATGCCGTTCAACCACACCTCCCAGCCCAGCCCCCAGGCACCCAGAGTCGGGGATTCCCAGTTGTCTTCGACAAATCGAATATCGTGGACCAGCGGATCAAAGCCCAACGCTTTCAAAGAGCCCAGATACAGTTCCTGAAAATCGTTGGGTGACGGCTTCATCACCACCTGAAACTGAAAGTAGTGCTGCAGACGATTGGGATTTTCTCCGTATCGTCCATCGGTCGGTCGCCTGGACCCTTGCACATGACAGGCACTCCAGGGCTCGGGACCCACTGCACGCAGAAAGGTTGACGGGTGAAAAGTGCCGGCACCAACCTCTATGTCGAGTGGTTGCTGAACAATGCAGCCCTGCTCGCTCCAATATTGTTGCAGAGCGGCAATCAGGCCCTGAAAGGTGTTCAAATCGTTTTGCAAGTGAATACTCCGCGTGCCAACCATGATCAGGGCCGACATACCAGCGAAAAGGGGTAAATGGGCAGCTATTTTAGCGCGTCAACGCAATAAAAATATAGGAAACGCTGGAGTTGCCGATTAGCGCATTAGCAATTGCTGTTGTACACTCGCTGGCGGCTGGTGCACGCAGCAAATGCACCAGATTAGTGCGTTAATTCGGTCGTTTGACTCAATGCAGTGCAATGTACCGGATTCCCGTTATCTGACCAGCTGATTTACAATAACCGTTTCGACGATAGTGATTTCCCGACCAGCCGGCAGTCCCCGGCTGAGCACACAGAGCGACCAGTCGATCCTGTGCTTCCCGGCAATCCATCGCTCCCTTAGCCACTCAATAAGATGAGGATGCCATGACAGCAAAAGCCGTTCTGAAAATGATAAAAGACAACTCAGTGTCTTTTGTCGACTTTCGTTTCACCGATACCAAAGGTAAAGAGCAACACGTCTCTGTACCCGTCAGCCAGATCGAAGAAGATACCTTCGAAGATGGCAAAATGTTCGATGGTTCATCTATTTCAGGCTGGAAGGGAATCGACGCGTCAGACATGATTCTGATGCCGGACACCAGCACTGCCGTCATGGACCCGTTCAGCGAAGAAGCACAGCTGAATTTGCGCTGCGACGTGATCGAGCCTGACACCATGCAGGGCTACAACCGCGACCCGCGTTCAATCGCACTTCGCGCAGAAGCGTACATGCAGGCGCAAAAACTTGCCGACACCGCTTTCTTCGGTCCGGAACCTGAATTTTTCGTCTTCGACGACGTACGCTGGGGCACCGAAATGGGTAACACCTTCTTCAGCATAGATTCTGAAGAAGCCGCGTGGAACACCGGTGCTGAAATGCCCGGTGGCAACACCGGTCATCGCCCGGGCATCAAAGGAGGCTACTTTCCAGTACCACCAGTTGATTCACTGCATGATATTCGCGCCGAAATGTGTGTTGTGATGGAACAGATGGGTGTGATTCCCGAAGTTCATCACCACGAAGTCGACACCGCCGGCCAGTGTGAAATCGGCACAAAGTTCGATACCCTTGTCAAGCGTGCAGACCAGGTACAGATCCTGAAATATGTGGTTCAAAACGTCGCGCACCTGCACGGCAAGACAGCCACCTTTATGCCCAAGCCACTGGTTGGTGACAACGGTAGCGGCATGCACGTTCATATGTCTCTGGCGAAAAAAGGTAAGAACCTGTTCTCAGGTGATGAGTATGGTGGTCTGTCTGAGATGGCGCTGCACTACATCGGCGGTGTGATCAAGCATGCTAAAGCGATCAACGCTTTTGCCAACGCTTCGACCAACAGCTACAAGCGTCTGGTACCTGGTTTTGAAGCACCGGTAATGCTGGCTTACTCTGCTCGCAACCGCTC
>CALLLY010000471.1 GCA_938008205.1 uncultured Granulosicoccaceae bacterium | reverse complement strand
AGGCTTAAGTGTCACTGACACAGTGATGGCCGGACTTGCCAGTACCCGGGACCTGGCAGCACTGGCGATTGGATCATCGCTGTATCTGATACCCCTGATGCTTTTGATCGGCCTGCTATCGGTGGTAGCGCCAAGAGTGTCATGGCAACTCGGCGGCTGCAGAACCGGTTCTATAAGAAGTGACTGCTGGCAGTCAATGTGGATGGGTTTTGTTGTGGGTACCATCACAGCGGTAATTGTGTACGCGCTAATGCCTTTGTTGCCATTGTTAAATCTGGAAGCGCCCGTTGAAGAGGTAGCGAAAGACTACCTCTCCATCGTGTTGTTTGCATTGCCGTTACTTGGCATTTCACTGGGGTTGCGCAATACCATTGACGGGCTGGGTTACCCGGTGGTCAATATGTGGGTAAGCCTGTTGTGTTTACTGGTAAACGCAATACTCGATTACCTGTTTGTATTCGGCGCGTTCGGTTTTCCACAGCTGGGAGCGGTCGGGTGCGCTATTGCGACGGTAGGAGTGGTCTTGCTGCAAATAGTAGTGCCCGCGGCAATCACGTTTACACATCGAAAAATTAAACCGTATCAGTTACTCAGCCAATACATTGCCCCGAGGCTCTCAACACTGAAAACGCTGTTTCTTCTGGGCTTGCCAGCAGCCTTCGCAGTCACACTGGAAGAATGCTTTTTTACCAGCACCAGTCTGCTGGTCGCACCCATGGGGACAACGCCACTTGCTGCGCATCAGGTGGTATTAAACATAGCGATGCTGGCGTTGATTTTTCCCATTGCAATGGGGCAGGCCGCAGCAATACTTATTGGTCGGTCACTGGGGCAGGGCCAACCCGGTAAAGCCTCAAGTCAGGCACGAATTTTTTTACTGGTGCTGTTGTCGATGATGCTGTTTTGCAGCGTTTTAATGTTACTTGGTCGTGGCACTCTAATGTCTTTGTTTACCAGGGATCAGGCAGTCATGCTTTTGGGTAGCGGCTTGTTGTTAATCGTCTCTTTCCAGCTCATTGTCGATGGCATGCAGATCGGGACCAACATTGCGTTAAAGGGCTATCAGGACACTTTTATTCCGGCGATGTTTCAACTTTTCTCTTACTGGGTGGTTGGTTTTCCGTTAGCATTTTGCCTGACCAAAACAGATTGGTTTGGCGCCAGAGGCGGGGTAGAGAGTGTCTGGTATGCGCTGTTTACCGGCCTGAGTGTCGCGGCTGTGCTGGGTGTGTGGCGGCTTTTTTATATCAGTGCTCAGTTTGTTCGTGGTAACCGCACCCTCGCAAGCCAGGATTACTGATCTATACCTGGATTGCATTACACTAAGTGTGTATGTCGTACTAGAAATTATGGCGATGTCTCCAGGCATCCAACAAGAAAACCAGAGTATTTTCCAATGACTGACAATCCGATCAAAACCCGCCGCGAAGGGCATATCCTTGAAGTAACACTGGATCGTCCTAAGGCCAATGCGATTGATCTGGCGACCAGCCGCATTATGGGAGAAACGTTTATGGCGTTTCGAGATGACCCCGAGTGTCGGGTGGCGATACTGCGTGCAGAAGGTGATAAGTTTTTCTGCCCTGGCTGGGATCTAAAAGCTGCGTCAGAAGGCGATGCAGTTGATGGGGATTATGGCATCGGTGGTTTTGGTGGATTGCAGGAGCTGGGTAATCTTAACAAGCCGGTGATCTGTGCTGTGAACGGGATCTGCTGTGGTGGCGGGTTGGAGCTTGCACTGTCAGCTGATTTAATTATGGCGTCAGACACGGCAACTTTTGCGCTACCTGAAATCCGCTCCGGTACCGTTGCCGACGCGGCATCGGTTAAGTTGCCCAAACGCATTCCTTACCACGTGGCTATGGACTTACTGCTCACGGGTCGATGGTTCGACGTTCACGAAGCAAAACAATGGGGGCTTATAAAAGAGATCTGCACCTCTGAAGATCTGCTCGATAAAACCTGGGAGCTTGCAAGACTGCTGGCATCGGGGCCGCCGCTGGTTTATGCAGCTATTAAAGAAGTCGTCCGCGAGGCGGAAGATATGAAGTTCCAGGATGCGCTGAACAAAATTACCCGTCGTCAGCTGGCAACCGTTGATCGGTTATACAGCTCTGAAGATCAGCTGGAAGGTGCCCGGGCTTTTGCCGAAAAACGTGAGCCGGTGTGGAAGGGTAAATAGACACCGGGCAGGTGTGGTGTTACCTGTGCGGCTAACACTTACTGCGCTTCATCTTTAACTCGAACAGGTCAACATAGTACAGCCTGGCCGTTGCGTGGCCCAGTCTGGTCGAAGGCCTGCGTACTTTTGAAACGCCGGCTGATCTTCGTAAGGCTTACGCATCACACTGGACACTTCTTCAAGCACACTGAAGTCTCCTTGCTCTGCAGCATCAATCGCCTGAATAGCAATGTAGTTGCGCAGTACATACTTAGGGTTGGTCGCCGTCATTAATGATTGTGCAGCCGACTGATCGGTCGCGGTTATTCTTTGTTGCCACAAACCCAGCCAGTGAGTCAGAGTCGCCAGAAGTTCCTGGTGCGGCTTTTCGTAGAAGGCAACGATAAGGTTACTGGCAAGTGTCTCTGGTGTTTCACTGAACGTTGCCTCAGACAGTGTTCTGAAAAACAGCGTGTAATCCGGTGAGGCTTTCTCGAGAAACTGCCATAGATCATCGAGCAGTTGATTGTCCTGATCAGCGTCGGTGTAGTCGGTGAGGCCGATTTTGGCAGCCCGCATATCGTTCCATAAACTATCGTATAACGGATCAAAGCGGCTCAATACCTCTTGCAGAGGTTCGGTGTTATCGTCAAACAGAGGCAGGATGGCATTTGCCAGTTGGTACAGGTTCCACAATGCGATTTGTGGCTGGTTGCCATAACTGTATCGGCGGCCCTGGTTGTCGACAAAGTTGGGTGTCCATCGCAAGTCGTATTCCTCTAGCCATCCGTAAGGACCGTAGTCGATTGTTTGCCCAAGAATCGACATGTTGTCGGTGTTCATTACGGCATGCACAAACCCTGTGCGCTGCCAATGCGCAACCAGGTTTGCGGTGCGCTCCAGCACTTCGTTAAACCACTGTTGGTACGTATCTATGGTCGGCTTACTGCCATCATTGCAAAGGTGCGGATAGTGCTGCGTAATGACGTAGTCGGCCAGCTGCTTTAACAGATCATCTTCACGATGCGCTGCATGAATTTGAAAGCTGCCAAAACGGATAAAAGACTCTGCAGCGCGACATAGAATCGCTCCTTGCTCTGTTTCTATGTTGCCGTTGTAGAAAATATCCCTGTCGATACCTTCACCGGTGAGGCTCAGTGTCAGTGAGCGTGTTGTTGGTATGCCCAGATGATAAATCGCTTCGGAGCAAAGGTATTCACGAACAGAAGATCTCAGCACGGCGTAGCCGTCTCCCTGTCGTGAGTAGGGCGTCGGGCCTGCGCCCTTGAGCTGCAGTGTCCAAAGCTTGTTATGGCGATCGGTGATTTCACCCAGCGCAATGGCACGGCCGTCACCCAGTTGTCCGGCCCAGTTTCCAAATTGGTGACCGCCATAACGCATGGCATAAGGGAGTGCACCGTCTACCGGCTGGGCACCGGTGAATATTCTTGCCGCAGCTTCGGGGTTGGTGGCGATATCCATCCCCAACAGCTCTGCCATTTCAGGCACCCATGCGATCAGTCGCGGTTGCCGCGGCGGGGTCGGTGCGACTTCCGACCACATGGCGTTGGAGACTTGTCTTGAGGGGGCGGTGGTGCCTCGTTCACCTGTAAGGGACGAGGTAAAATTCTGAATCAGCTGCAGTTTTTCAAGTGACTGGGGTTTCACTGCAGAGTCAGACGGAGTGGGATTTTTCATCGAATTAGTATACACGCGGGTGACCGTGGACGAGGGTGGGTACAGGGACTGTTACGATCAACCCTGTCGCGTCGATTTGTCGTCCCATGTAAAGTTCTTGCTACATTTTTTGTCTCAATACTGTTACATTGCGGGTTAGCAATATTGGGGGTAGCCTGTGCGCCAAATTCTCTTAAAAACAATCCTTTGCGCAGCACCAATCGTCTGGTGTGGTCCTGCTGTGGCAGATGACTCTGCAGCAGGTGTATCAGCAACGGGACTGCTACCGGGGCAGTTACCGAAGAACGCCGACGCCGAGCGTTCCATGATGGCTGCCGACCCGATTGACCAGCCTGTGGACGATCTCGATACCGAGCTTGCGAGCACGGAAGATGCGGTCACCGAAGACACTGGTACACAAACCACGGGTAGTGCAGAAACCCATGATAAAGAAGAAATCTGGAACGAGATCAGTGATGCTATCGCCAGTTTAAATGACGTGGTCGGGGATGAAATGTTTCTGGATCTGCGTCGTAAGAATGAAACCCAGATGGAGGTACGAGTTGATCTGGGGTTCTGGCAGCGTGTTCGATATCAAACCCGGGTGGATCTAAAAAAGGACATCAGTAATATCTGGCATCTGTACGTTAAGCAGTATCACGGCAGCGGGTATTCGGCCGTTCACTTCATTGATGACTCCACCGACAAAACCATCGACATTTTCACACAGGCCAAGTAGCCGCTATGCCGTCGAGGTATCTGCGCTGGAATCGTCCACCGACAAAACTTCTATCACCCCTGCCAGTATGATGAGCAGAGCTGCAATTATTTCTGTGACAGACAAGCTTTCACCTGCCAGTAGCGGGGCACTGATACCGGCCACCAACACCTCAGACATCATCAGGATGCCGACTCTTCCCGGTGAAATTACTTGTGAGCTGCGCGCGCAAATATATAGCGTGGGCAAAATGATGCACACATAAAAGCCGATAAGGTAGGGCATGGCCTTTAACCAGGCGTCCGCAGGTGGCGGGGTGATCGCGGGAGAAAGCGTCAGCAGAAAAAACACGCTTATCAGAAACGCAAACAGGTATTGCGCCGGTACGATAGTCATCGCCTCAATGGTCGGTGAACGTCTCATCAAAACAGTTCCCATACCCCAGAAAATTCCCGACAACAGCGCGATAAAATCACCGATATTAAATGGCACGCGCGTTTCGGCACCGGATTCGGAGCCGGTAAAAAGCATCAATGCGAGACCACAAAAGCCGGTTAGCATCGCGAGCCAGCGCCTCATGCTGTTAGGCTCTTTTAAGAAAACAATAGCCATTAATGTGGCCCAGACCGGCATCATATAAAACAGTAATACGGTGCGAACAACGGTGGTATATAAAAAGGCGGTTGCGTAGCAGGATAACCCGGCGCCGGCGGCGGCACCGATAAAAAGTAACGCGTGCCGGTTTTGATAAATTGTTTTTCGCTTAACTATGGTTAAGGGCACCAGCGCCAGTAACGGGATCAGATAAACGGCAACCACAGACCATTGACCGGTAATCCCGATCGCTTCTATGGCGCGCAGCGGCCACCAGTACAACCCCCAGAAGGCGGCGGCAATAAAAACCAGAATACTGTATCGAAGCTGCATAGTGAGCACGCCACCCGGTGTATAAATCGCACGGGTTCAAGTGAGAGATAGCGGTGACCGCAGTGTACAAGAGTGTCGATAGGCGCGGGTTTGATTTATCAAAAAAAACGGCTGCAAATGCAGCCGTATGAATCGATAACGCGAAAGATGGAGTTTAGAACTTCAGCTCAAACTCCACGCGGCGGTTTGTGCGCCTGCCGTCGGCGGTATCATTGCTCACCAGGGGCAGGGACTCGCCATAGCCGTAAGCCACTATGCGGGTGATGTCGATACCGGTATCAGAGATAAAGTTAGCGCATGAACGAGCGCGCTCCATGGACAAGCGCATGTTGCTCTCGGCACGGCCGGAGGAATCTGTGTGGCCGCGAATTTCCAGTCGCGCATCCGGGTATTTACGCAATAAATCTGCAACGCCTGCCAGTATCTGTTTGGAACTTTCAGTCAGCGTTGCGCTGCCTGAATTGAACGCAACCTGCGAAAGTGCCTGATCGAGAATTGATTGATCCTGAGAACTGATCTGGTTTTGCAGGCTTTCAGTTTCGGCGCAACCGCGCTGAACGATAGAGCCGGCTGTTTCCGGACACAAGTCATCGGCATCAGCGACACCATCGCCGTCGGTGTCTTTTGGACAGCCATTTGATTCCGGAATGCCGGCAATCGCAGGACACTCATCTTCTGCGTCAATGACTGAATCACCATCGCTGTCATTTGCCGCGGGCGGACAACCGTTGCTGGCGGCAAGGCCCGGCTCGGTCCTGCATTGGTCCAGCAGATCCAGCACGCCGTCACCGTCGGTGTCAGCGCTCGAAGGACACCCATCGGAATCCGGATTCTGTTCCAGCGTCTGGCCTGCCTCGTCAGGGCATTGATCGTCAGCGTCTGCAATGCCATCGCCATCAGCATCGGGTGCGCAGCCCTCATTTTCGGGGTCGCCTGCAAGTTGCGGACAACGGTCAATGGCATCAGCGACACCATCGCCATCACTGTCAGCCGGACAACCGCCTGATGCCGCTGAACCTGCCTCTTGAGGGCACTCGTCAGAAGAATCTGCAATGCCGTCATTGTCGGCATCAGGCGGGCAGCCCTGTTCGCTGCCGGCCATCGACGGGCACTGGTCATTGAGATCGTCAAATCCGTCGCCATCGCTGTCTTTCGGGCAGCCATTGTCAATCGCAGCACCGGCCTGGTCCGGGCAATTGTCGTCGGTGCCCCACACATCATCACCATCCGAATCCGGCGGACATCCGGAATCTTCCTCGCTACCACTTAAGGTTGCACAGCGATCAATGTCGTCACTGATGCCATCTCCGTCTGTATCAAGCGGGCAACCGTCAGCGGTGGCGGCACTCAGGTTAGGGCAGTTGTCCAGATGATCGGGCAGGGAATCGCCGTCACTGTCAGTGGTTTCGACAGGTTGCGCAGAAGCACTTGCAGCCACCGCTGAAGCCGTGGCGACGGCTGCCAGTTTACAACCGTTGTTGCGTGGGTCCCCGGAGGTTTCAGGGCAGCTGTCGATGCCGTTGCGAATACCATCGCCATCGTTGTCAGCCATCGAATAGCCAATCTTTGCCGGACAGCCATAGTTGGCTGCAACGCCTGCTCGATTAATACAACGATCAATGCTGTCACCAACACCGTCGTTGTCGGTATCGACAAATTCCGCCGTGCTGTCGGCATCTGCTGCGACGGGTGTCTGGTCTCCCTGCATTAGCCAGTAGCCGAGCAGGCCAAACAGCAGAATTACTGGAATAGCAACGAGGAACACTTCTCGTTCGTCGTCGTCGCGAAAGTTAAACAAGCTATTTTTCATCCTGCTCTCCGGCGGTTACTTCGATTAGCCATATCATTCACTGTAAATCTCGTTACTTCACACGGCACACCCGCCCGGGGTGAGCCGTGTCGGCTAATCCGCTCAGCTCATTCTGTCGGCAATGTTATCTGCAATACGTTTTGCTGCATCGCGACCACCAAAGCCGAAGGCCAGGGCCGCAGCAACTGCCACTGCACCAAGGGTAAAACCAAACGCCATATTGACAATGTTGTCTGCAAGACCCATTGCACGCAGCCCCATCGCCAGTACCAGACCCAGAATCGCAAAACGTGCAATGTTGGCAAGTGCCGGATTGGATGACGCGATTGCGTTATGTGCAAGCGTGCTAAGGAAGTTACCAATCACCAAAATCACACCGCCAACCAGAATGCCGCCACCAAATTCCAGAACCCTGGCCATGATTTGCGAAATGATATCGATGTTGAGTTTATCGACTGCTGCGGTTAAGCCGGTCAGCATAGAGAAGAACATAATAGTGCTGCCGATTAACTTGATCGGTGTAAATGTTGGTGTGAACATTCCGCTAATGCCAAGTTTTTGCGGCATCTCGTTAACGTTCAGGCCGTCCAGTATGCTGCTCAGTATTTGAACAATGAACTTCGCAACGAAGTAGGTTACCGTCAAAATGATTGCGGCGGCGATAATGTTTGGAATCGCTGCCATTAACTTTTGAATCATTGCCGTGGCAGGGCCCGAGATCGCCTCAATGTCCAGAATGCCCAGGGCGGCAACGGCAATTGGAAGCAGTATCGCTGCAAAGACAAAAGTGCTGCCAAGCTTTGATACCTGGATATCATCGTTGCCTGTTTTCAATGCCAGCTGTTCGTCAGCCTTGCCGAGTGCCATGCCTGCAAAGTCGGAAACAATTTTCGCCAGTATCCAGCCAACGTAGCCGACGATACCCGCGCCAAGAATGTTGGGCACCACGTTCAGAAACTTGGTGGCCATAGCCTTAAGCGGGTCCAGCACATCTGTTAGGCCCATTTTGCCGAGTACGGCAATCAGAACGAACAGAACAATAATGTAGTAAATCAGCGTAGCGATCGGGGTGGCGAGGTCAGTGATCGAACCGTCCGAATTTTCGCGATGAAGCGCGTCGACTTTGCTTAACGCTTTTTGTACAAAACTTCTCACCAGTTTGGCGATGATTAACCCGATAATCAGAATCGCTAACGCGATA
>CALLLY010000470.1 GCA_938008205.1 uncultured Granulosicoccaceae bacterium | reverse complement strand
TTCCGAAACCTTCGCTTCGGAGCGACACAGCGCGTGATTGAAATGCTAACCAGAGATTTGCATAAAAACAACATTAATTTGTGACTTAATTGGTAATTACACCTGCCTCTGTTAAAAATTGTAGCAAAAACTCTATATATTTCCGCTATTTACCACGACGTCAAACCTTATGTTGCACAAATGCTACGAACTGGAAAGAAACAAAACCACCAATTTCACCTCCAATATCCAGCTGATACACAACATTGATCAATGCTATTCTTTAATCATTATTGAAATACCCAATGCTTGATGCAACCGAATCAAACCAATCAGAACCGTTACCGCCAACTACGCGCCTTTTGCCAAACGGCCAAGGCCGGGAGCATCTCCAAGGGTGCGGCGAGGCTGCAGCTGAGCCAGCCCTCGGTGTCGTTGCATATCCAGGCACTTGAAAAAGAGCTAAATATTCTGCTGTTCGAACGGAGAGGACCAAGAATCAGGCTGACCCCGGCAGGGCAACTGCTGCTGGAGATGGCTGAGCCATTAGTGGAAGGCATGGACAACCTGGTGGATTCCTTCTGCTCAGCGGTGAGTGATGTGACCTCTGGCCCATTGGATATTGCCGCTGGCGAATCAACCTTACTGTACATTTTGCCGGAACTCACGAAGCGGTTTATGGACACCTTTCCCTCTATTTCGGTCCGCCTGCACAATGTTACTGGCAGAGACGGCATGATAAAAATGCGCGACGATTCCGTTGACTTTGCCATTGGAGCCATGGACGAGGTACCCGAGGATCTGACGTACTTCCCCATCTACAACTACGATCCGATACTTATAGTTCCACTCAATCATCCACTGGCAGAGAAAGAGATAGTGACACTGGAAGATATCAGCCCTCATGGCTTTATCCTGCCGCCGCGAAGTCTAAGTACACTCAATCAGATTGACGCTGTGTTTAAAGAGCACAACCTGAGTTGCCAGGTGGTACTGGAGGTTGGTGGCTGGGAAGTGATCAAACGCTATGTGGAACTCGGACTGGGTATTAGCATTGTCACCAGCTTTTGCCTGCGAGGTCACGAACGTGTGGTGAAAATTCCGGTCAGACAGTTTTTTCCAAGCCGCAGCTTTGGTGTCGTGTTGCGACGTGGGAAATTCCTGTCCCCGCAGGCAAAGGCATTTCTGGAATTCATGGATGCTGACTTTTTCTCAAGTCATGGCAGCTACGGCGAGCCGGAAACAGGTGGCAAAATTGAATTTGCCGCATTGTCCGATCTCAAACATCAATTGCATTCGTCGGCACTGCAATCTGCCCGAGTGAGCACCGACACATCCAATGCCACACCGGACATTGAGTAATATCCAACACCTGCTACCTAACTCAATAGACCAAGTAACCAGGCCAGCCAAAAACAAACCATGATTGAACCGCAAGTCAACGCGAGCATCTGGAAACCAAGCGCCACTGTTGCCGCTGTGATAGAGCGCAATAAAAAGTTTCTGATTGTCGAAGAACCCCGAGAAGATCGCATCGTATTTAATCAGCCAGCCGGCCATCTTGAAGACAATGAGAGTTTGCTGGAAGCAGTGATACGAGAAGTACGCGAAGAGACCGCCTGGGGCTTCAAACCTGAACATTTGCTGGGTATCTACCGATGGAAACATCCTCAGAGCGGAAAAACGCACCTGCGCACCACCTTTGTTGGAAGCGTATTCGATCACGACCCAAACCAGAAGTTATTCGATGGCATCATTAAAGCCGACTGGAAATCTCTGGACGAACTACAAAACAACCCCGAACAGCTTCGAAGCCCACTGGTATTAAAATGCATTGCAGACTATCTTGCGGGTGCACGGTACCCCCTGGACCTATTGCAAGATATAAAAAGTGACTGACACAACAACCCAACACATCGTAATCGGCATGTCCGGAGGCGTGGATTCCTCCGTTGCGGCGTACCTGCTCAATCAAGAAAAAACGGTGACGCTCGATGCTGTTTTTATGCAGAACTGGGAAGAGGACGATAATGATATCTGTACAGCAATAGAAGACTTCCGAGATGCAGCCGGTGTTTGTACGCAGCTTGGCATCTCTCTATCCAGCGTTAATTTTTCTGCCGAGTACTGGGAAAAGGTCTTTGCAGGGTTTCTGGAAGAGTACAGCGCCGGACGCACACCAAACCCGGACATCCTGTGCAATAAGGAGATTAAATTTAAAGCATTCCTCGACTACGCTCAAAACCACGGAGCAGACAAAATTGCCACCGGGCACTACGTTCGATGTGATCAGGATGATGAAGGCCGCTTCAGGTTGCTTCGAGGAGTGGATGACAACAAAGATCAGTCCTACTTTTTGCACACGCTGGATCAGCATCAATTATCGCGTTCGGTTTTCCCGGTTGGCAGTTTGCTCAAGTCTGACCTCAGATCAATTGCACAGGAACTCGATCTTCAGGTACACAATAAGAAAGACAGTACCGGTATCTGTTTTATCGGTGAAAGACGATTTCAGGACTTCCTTAGCGAATATGTAGCTGCCAAATCCGGTCCTATTCAAACTGAGCAAGGAGATATTATCGGCACACACCAAGGCATTGCCTTCTACACTATTGGACAACGCAAAGGTCTCGGCATTGGCGGTAGCGCCCAATATTCGGCAGAACCCTGGTATGTAATCGACAAAGATGTTGAGAGCAATACACTAATCGTTGGACAGGGACATGATAACCCGCGGCTTCATAAAAACTCCTTGTTCGCCAGCAATGTACATTGGATCAGAGAAGTGCCGGCAAAAGATTTTTCCTGCACGGCCAAAGTTCGCTACCGGCAGCGCGACTGTGACTGTACAATTCGTCTCGTAGATATCGACAAAACAATTGTTGAGTTTACTAACAGCGTCCGTGCGATTACCCCGGGACAATCAGTGGTGTTTTATCACGATGAAGAATGTCTGGGTGGTGGAATCATTGAATACGCAAGCTAATCCCGACTCGTAAAATAATCTAGGCATTCCGAACCCGATACCATGCCCTCCCTGGATAACCAATCAATTGCACTAAGCGGCTTGTTCATGGCTGCCGAGCTGGTTCAGAAGCTGGCCAATACAGGGGAATACAATGAAAGCGTTATGCGAATTTCACTGGAGTCTCTTTTTACACTGGATGCCGAAAATGTGCCGGCAGTGTTTGGCGGAAAACAGAACCTGAGACCAGGCCTGCAGAGGCTCGTTGCGCAATTGTCCGGCTCGGACACCAATCCAGACATGCAGATCACGCGCTATGCTCTGACGCTCCTTAAAGTAGAAAGTAAGCTGCAGCATGGCGCTGCCACCATGGAGAGAATACGCAGAGGATTGCTGGAAGCAGACAAGTTACGAGTGCACTACGACACGCTGGACGAACAAGTGATCAGGATGCTCGCTAAAATCTATAGCGACAACATCAGCCCGTTATCACCTCAGGTGATGGTGCACGGTAACGAAGATCATCTCAAAAACGAATCTGTGGCCAATTCGATCAGAGCATGCCTGCTTGCCGGCATTAGATCAGCGGTGCTGTGGCGCCAGTGCGGAGGCACCCGCTGGAAGTTAGTCACCGGCAGACAACGATTTGTAAATCAGGCAAACAAAGACCTCAAAGCTCTGTAGCACTCGCTCTATTCAGCCAGTTTCATTCAAGCCAACAGACCTTTCACCAGAGCAAAAAGACCCGTACTCACTAGCACCACCACCGCGAGCAACGCCAGTACAATCAGCGTATTAAGCGCCCACTTAATCAGCAGGTATAAAGAGCGGTTGGTCTGTTTAAGTTGCTTGCCGCGGGCAAGTATCGGGGAAACTCCGCTGAACACCCTGCTGAAAAGTCCGGCCTTGTCTCCGGCAAGGTTTGGAACAAGCATCATGCTTAGAATTTTTTTGTACAAGAAATTGAAACCACGCCCGAGAAAAAACATAGGACGCTCTACATCACACATTAGAATCAATCGAGGCGTGTCAGTGTCATTGCGTGCAAAGTGCAAATAGGTTTCATCAAACAACAGTGGCTTGCCGTCACGCCATGAATGCACATTGCCATCAATTGAAATAAAGCAGTCATCATCGTTAGGTGTGCTCAAACCAAGGTGATACCGCAATGAACATGCAATGGGATCCAGGTGACGAGTCAGCTTCGAACCCGGTGGCAGCAAAGTGAACATTGCACCGTTTACCGAGTCGATGCCCGCCAGCAGCTCCACTGTTTTAGGGCAATGTTGTTTGGCTGAGTTATGCACCGTGCCATACCACTTGCAGTAGAACTTACTCCAGCCGTACTTGTAAAATGTCCGAAAACCAACATCGTAGTAGCTCTGGTTGTTCTTATCTGTTGTTGAGTCGAAATATCCGTTTTTGTAGAGCTCCAGCGCTTCTTGCTGCAGAACTTTCCAGTTATCTTCGAGCACCTTCAATTCGGGAAAATCTGTCAAATCGAGAATCGGATCTTTGGCCTTTTTCGACGAAAACCCGTAAAGCAGCACATTCAACGGTGCAAATATCGGCCAACCCTTGCGAAAATATTCTACCGGCCCGGTAAAGCGTTGCTCGCCGCGGAATCGGTAGACGTACATCAAAGAGGCGACCGGGAATAAAATAAAACAGACTAGGGCAATTGATAGCGGTGTCATTTTTTGCCTTGTGGTCCCAGACAGCTACCTGGGGTAGCGCGCCTGTTTCCGCATTTAGTGGACAAGAGAGCAGGCAACCCGTAATTAGCAGATTGCCGATGGCGGGTTTAACTCCCGCTGGCCTCGCGAAGTTTAATGCGGTCAGTTCTTCATTACCAGAATATGCACAGTGCCGGAGATAGCAGCTTAATTATTATTAAGTAACAGTCGGGTGGTATATGCGGCAAAAAAGCTTCCCGGGATCGAAATGACAGTTTGAGCTAAAAGGCCTGGATGGTTAGAATCCGGATATTACAGGCAGGTAAAGAGCGGCAAAAAAGCTCTTTCATCACAACATTCTGAATCTCTACGCGGGGAATACTCATGGGAAAACTGATTGCAACCTTAGGTGCAACACTACTTTTGCTTGCCATTGGCAGTCCGGTTTTTTCCGGCACGACTGGTGAAACACTGCTTTCAACTCCGGTCATTGCCACAGGTATCGCCTCTGGTGGCGAGGAAAACGTTGAAGCGCTGAAGGCTGAACTGGCATCTACACAACAAAAACTGACCAATACAGAAACCGGACGCCAGTTTCTGGTAACCCGACTGGAGGAAGTGCTCGCTGAGTCAAAGGCGCAAAAGGCATCGAATTCTGACCTGCAGATGGAGAATAAAGACCTGCTCAAATCTCTGCGGTTTATGACAGACAATCGCGACTATCTGGTCGACGAAATGAGCATCAAGAGTGAAGAGCTCAGCGCAGCCAGCGCTGCAATGAAAAGCGAGAACGCCGAGCTCGGCCAGGCACTTGACCGAGCGAAAAAAGGACGGAGCTTCCTGGCAGAAAATTACCAAAAAAACCGCCGCAAGCTAATGCAGGCCAAAGCGGACGCTTCAGAGTTGCAAAAAACCAATGAAGCGCTCGAAGCCTCACTGCAAAAAACCAAAAAAGGACGTAAGTTCCTCAGTGCGCAATATCTGAAGAATCTCAATGAACTCAAACAACTGAAAGCAGACAGTGCCGAGCAAACCGCTAATCTGGAAGCAGAAAACGAACGTTTGACAGTAGCTCTGGAACGCGCCATGGCTGGACGCAACTTTCTCAGCGGCCAGGTAAAGGACAAGCAAAAAGAAATCGCCATGGCAAAGCAACAGCTCAACAGCACCGAGTGGTCAGACAACCTGAGTGCAGAACTCACACAAAGCTTTGGATCTCAAGGCGGTACAACGGTTACTGCGCTCTCTAACAATAGCGTAGCAATCAAAGTCGGCAACACCGGTCTTTTCACTCCAGGCAGCACCATTCTGAGTGAAAACGGTAAAGTCCTGCTTAGCGAGATTGGTCAGGCGCTAATTTCTCAGGATGATGCGCAGGTGAAAGTCGTGGGTCATACAGACAACATCCCAACCGGTAGTGGCAGCCGCTACGCAAACAATACTGAGCTGTCGCTGGCACGCGCCACCTCTGCGCTGTCGTATCTGGCAAGTGTTGGTGTGCCCGCCGAGCGGATTTCAGCGGCCGGTGTAGGAGAAGCCTACCCGATAGCATCAAATGATACTAAAGACGGACAGTTGGCCAATCGCAGAGTTGAAATCATTCTGTCTCCTACCCGCTGATTAGACGTTTAATGCTCGATACCGGAGCGGTGCACTTACCGGCTCCGGTACTACTCCATATTGACGCAATGTCTCACCGCGCAGACCTGCGGCACAGACTCTTAATCGCTACTGGCGGTAAATCCGAACAAGTCATAGTGTTTTTGCAGGCATGTATAAGTTCCGTAAAGTGCAGGTTCTCCGCTCTGCACCAGTGCCACCGGCATATCTTCAACAAATTCACTGAATCGCCCCTTGTTAAACAACCAGTGTTTGAAAGGCGACTTGGTAAAATACTCTCCTAATCGCGGCACGATACCACCGGCAATATAGATTCCACCGGTAGCTCCCAGGGTTACCGCCAGGTTGCCCGAGATAATGCCAAGCCACTTACAAAACATTTCCATAGCCTCGGCACTGGCTTCGCAACTGCCATTGATTGCAGCCGAGCTGATTTCCTCTGCTTTTTCAAAACGCACTTCGCGAGAATCAATCTGACAAATAGCCTGATAGACATCGACTGTACCGATGCCGGACAAGTATCGCTCCGCCGAGACATGACCATACTTTTTTGAAAGCACTGAATAGATTGCAAGCTCCCGGGGAGTTTGCGCACCCATTGAAACGTGCCCACCCTGACTTTGCAAAGGTAGCCAATATTCTCCGGTATAAACCAATCCGGACACCCCCAGTCCGGTACCGGGTCCAATAACAGCCTTGGGTCCATAGGGGTCAGGTTTACCCTGGTTAACAACCATTAAGCAGGAGTCAGGTAAAGTGAGAACGCCAACAGCTGCGGCAGTAAAATCATTGACCACCCTCGCCCTTTTCAATCCGAATCGACTGACCAGACCGGATACAGACACACGAAGATCGCTATTGGTGAGCTCCATGTCATCCTGGTACTCGTGCGTACTGGCAAACGAGAATGACGCCTGTTCTATTTCATCACAGTCAATTTGTCGTAAATACTCAGCAATTGCATCTGCAAGTTCAGAGTACTCACCAACAGGGATAACCCGAAAGGTATCTGCCTGATAAACGCCATCTTGGAATAGCACAAAGCGCGCATTGGTTCCCCCGATATCACCAGTGAGAATGGTTTTCATAGCTAAGAAATCAAGCCTGCGTTTTTCAAATAAGTTGATAACACCGTAAAGACCAACGCAACGTGTTTAGTAAAAAAACCATTGCACCGTTTGATCACAATACTCAGAACACCATGAATTCTACAAGCGCGGATTCGTATAAAAGTTAACTCTCATGGGCTGCGTCAGTGTGTATGAGCCATGGTTGTTTTGCTGTGCTCCAAAGCGCTTTTTTACTTCATCACTGCGCACTGCATCATTGCTATAACGATTGTAGCTCAGGCTGCTGTAATGAGCGGCATACTCTTCAAAGCTGCGATACGTGTTGTCTACGTCATAATACACCTCACGCATTGTCATAAATCGCGGGCCTGCCAGTTCGACTAACGCCCGATAGGCTTGCAGACGAACTTTGGTTTCGTCATGAAACACCTCCATAACGAACTGATGGGTACCATTAGCAACGGGTTCCATCACGTACACAAAGGCATCTTTGCGTAATATTCGCATTAGCTCATCAAACACCCTACCGTAGTGGGCAGCCGGTATATGGTGCAGCGAATTCGCGAAAACTACCCCGTCGACAGAACCGGACTCTACCGGAATGTCTCCGGCACCCGCCTGCGCAAACCCTACGTTTGCCACAGTTGCCGCGAGTTTGTTTTTTTCCGACTGTACAGGGTCAGGCTCGATCCCCAGCACTCTGGCGCCACGCTCCGCAAGTGCAAAGCATAACTTTCCATCACCGCATCCCGCATCGATCACAAAGCGATTACGCACGTCGACCAGTCCGTCGATCACGTCTATATCGCTCTGATAACCCCAGTCCTCAGCCATTAAAAATCTCCGCGAAAGTTTGCGTCGGATTGTAACAGGCCTGTGGTCAGGATCGTTCAAATAAACAAGATTTCCAGGTCCGCGAGATCGAAGTTAGCAACAGCAACTGTCAGGACGCCAAAATTTAGCGTAAGGTGCAGTTTTCCCCTTGCAACTCTACTTTTACCGGGAGATTGCCACCTGATGTTGACATCGAAACTCACCCATTGGGTCTTCGCAATAGTGCTGAGCTGGGGATTAAACAGTACAGCACACGCAAATAATAACCCCGACCTGGAAAAACGCCTGTCTCTGGCAGACGCGAGACATCTGATATCTCGCACCGGGCTGGGCACCAGCATTGAAGAGATAAATTTTCTGGCCGGGCAAACCCGCAGAACCGCAATCAATTACATCATCGACGGATTCACGTCAGACCCACACTTTCCGATGCCAGACTGGACCACCGACCCTGCGCCCCTGTACTGGACTCGACAGGATCTCGAGTCAGACGAAAAGCAAAGATTCGACCGCAGGAGGGATGCCGAAATCATCGAGCTCAGACAATGGTGGGTAGACACCATGCTGGCCACCAGATCACCTCAGACTGAACGAATGGTGCTGTTCTGGCATGACCATTTTGCTACCAGTTATCACGGAGTGAATCGACAATCCAAAGCGATGGCAATGCAAAATCAGACATTCCGCCAACACGCACTGGGAAACTTCAGATTATTACTTAAAGCGATGTTACGTGATCCAGCTCTGCTGAATTTTCTGGACAATCTGAGCAATCGAAAAACCGCACCGAATGAAAATCTTGCACGCGAGTTACTGGAGCTCTTCACCCTCGGTGAAGGCAACTATAGTGAAGCCACTGTTCGTGAAGCTGCGCGCGCACTGACTGGCTTTGGCGTATCACAAAACAAGAACCTGTCTTTTGAATTTCAGAGCTGGAATTTTGATCCATCTGAAAAAGAGCTGTTCAGTAAATCGGGTCACTTCAACGGTGACGATCTGATCGATTTAATACTGCAGCAGCCGGCGGTGTCGCAACATATCGCGAGTAAGTTCTGGCACGCGTTTATTTCTGATCAACCGCCCTCACTTCTACAACTCGAGTCACTGGCTACCGCATTCCGAAATAGTGACTTTGATATAGCAGTGCTATATCGCACCATACTCGAGCACGATTCGTTTTGGTCAAACGATGCTCGCGCTGCCATTGTTAAATCCCCGGTGCAACTATTGATCGGCACTGCGCGCAGT
Source organism: uncultured Granulosicoccaceae bacterium (assembly GCA_938008205.1). Lineage (GTDB taxonomy): Bacteria > Pseudomonadota > Gammaproteobacteria > Granulosicoccales > Granulosicoccaceae. The sequence continues at coordinate 9,181 of CALLLY010000470.1, read as the reverse complement.
CTCGACTACCCGAAAAATCATCATCAACAATTACCTTCTCTGCTGGTGCGCACCGGCATGGACTTATTTGCGCCACCCAATGTTGCCGGCTGGCCTGACGGAAGCAGCTGGATAACCTCGGGAAGGCTTCTGAATCGATATGCCGGGTTAGAGGCGATCGCTTTTAACAGCTCCACTGCACCTGAGTCCATGAACATGATGGCAGACAATGCGATGGCAAACATGATGGTGCCCGCTAACACTGAAATGAAAAATCAACCTGACTTGCAACTCCATCTGGCTGCCGAGGAATATCACGGCCCGGCTAATTATCAGGTACAGCTGTTAACAGAAAATGATGAGCCACTTTGGGATAGCGGCAAACTTGAACTCACTGGCGGACACGAGACAACCCGGTTCGGCAGAATAAAAGATCTTAGTAATCTACCATGGCAAGTCGTAAGCCTGCCTGTGTCAGAGGAAACGCTACGCAAAGCAAAGTCGATGCGAGTACATTTTTTAAACGATGCAGGTGGACAGGATGGTGATCGTAACCTGTTTGTTCGTGGCGCGACTATTGGTACTACATGGCATGACACTTCAGCGGGAAGGCAACAAAGTAAATGCCCGCCAAAATCAAATCTTAATTCAGGTAGATTGTACTGCCAGGGCCACGTTAGCGTACCGCTGCAAAACAATGCGTACAAAACGCCACAAAGCAACCATACGTTTTATGCGGCGTCATCGCACATAACATGGATCCGAGCTGAGGGTGATAAACTCGACCTGACACTGACACTACAAGACTTTTACGCTCTGGGGAAATACTATCCCACCTACGCTTTTCACCTGCACTCGGAACAAGGGAGATCACCAAGACTGGAAGTCAACAGTTTTGGATGCTGGCCGGACTGCGTTGAGCAGTGGCCCGACTGTGCTTGGACCAACAACCATAGCCAGTCGCGAAAAACGCTTGCGTTTCCCCTGAAAGGAGCTGTCGGTGATAGAACACTCGAATGTCATTACCAGTCTATTACAGAACAAGAAAGGCAGATTATCGAAAGTCTCTATAAGAATGCACCGGCGCTTCTAAAAGAAGCAGTCACGTCACCGAGGCAGTTCAGCCATTCGCAAAAAACGGCCATTGAACATTGGCTAAATATACTCGATAAAAACAGCCTCGAAATTCAGCAACAGTTTAAAGACAGGTCTGCAATTATCATCGATGAAAATGTGCGGCAACCCGAGAAACCACTGCAGACACCTGTCAGCTTACAACCCTATTCGCAATCTTTAATAGAGGTAGAAAAACATCTGGCCAATGCCAAACTCACCTTGGCAGAAGTACTGCTACCTGGAATTTCTACACAGCAATTACCAGAGTTCGAGAAGCTAACAACACTACCGATTAACGAACAACTGCAGTTCATTTTTGAACACCCGGCATTTCAGTTACATTAGGATAGCAATTGTAATGAATAGACGACAACTCCTGCAGCTAACACTAGCCTCACTGGGATCTTCTTTTTGCAGCAGATCTATCGCAGATCAACTTCCACTATCCGGTAACAATCTACGTCTGGTACTGGTTGAACTTGCCGGAGCCAATGACGGCTTGAATACTTTGGTACCTTATAGCAATGACTACTATCGCAGTCTACGGCCTTCTATTTCACTACCTCGGCAGCAGACGATCGATTTAACGGATGACTTTGCAGCCCATTCTGCTCTTAAACCGCTGATGTCAGTCTGGAATAGCGGACAAATGGCCTGGGTTCAGGGACTGGGCTACCCGAGTCCAAATCGTTCGCACTTTAAATCCATTGCACTATGGGAAACCGGCGGCGACGGCAACAAACAACGCAGATCCGGATGGATCACCCACGATATAGAACACAAGCTCGGGCAATCAATCACTGATGCACACGGTATTAGCCTGTCAGAAAATATGAACTTGTTTGCCAGTGACAGCGGGCGTTGGCTGAGCATGACATCCCCGGAACAATTCGACAGACTCAGAGAAAAAAATCATAGAAATATCACTGTTGCAAATAGCGCTATTGCAATGGTCAACCGTCGTATCACCGAGCTTGAGCAGTCTTTACATGGACTCTCTTCAAAACTTGAAAACACCGCCGGCCCTTCTGCCATACCCGGTGATGAATTCGGCTATCAACTGCAGCAGGTTGTGCGACTGATCAGAGCAGGGCTGGACACGCCGGTTTACCGCGTAAAACTCGACGGTTTTGACACGCATGAATACCAGCTCAACAGACATAGCTACCTGTTATCACAGCTGGCGTCGGCATTAGGAGGCTTTCATAAGGCAATGGTGTCGGACAATGAATGGGACAATACTCTGGTGGTGACCTACTCAGAATTTGGCCGGCGTGTGTGGGAGAATAAATCACAGGGTACTGACCATGGTACTGCCGCGCCGCATTTCGTCATGGGTGGACGAGTAAACGGCGGTCTGTACGGGACAACGCCGTCGCTTGATCGATTACAACCGGGTGAAGACCCGGACTTTACCATGGACTATCGTGCACTCTATGGTCAGATTCTCGATAAATGGTTTGGCATAGAGGACAACGTATTCCAGGCATATCAGGCAAACTCACTGGACACGTTAATCGGAAAAAGCAGTTAGCTATGAAAGACACCCCTATCACTCTCGAAGCATCAAGAGCGTATTTCCCGACGATATTTGCCCCCTGGATACAGGACTTGAATATCACGATAGAAAAGATTGACGAAGAAGAGGTAGTGATGAAACTACCCTACAATGATCGGCTTTGTCGGATAGGCGGCATTGTTTGCGGCCAGTCGCTCATGGCACTCATTGACACTTGCATGGTTTACGTTTGTTTTATCGGGCACGATAGCTTTATTAATTGCGCAACTGTCAATCAAAACACCAGCTTTCTAAGGCCAGCTATTAACACGGATGTAGTAGCGACAGGCAGGCTGATAAAGTCGGGCCGAACATTGGTCTTTGGTGAAGTACTGCTTGAGGACAACAATGGAAAGTCTATTTGCAATGCAACACTGACGTATGCAGTACTGCCATAACGACACTCAACACACGGCAAAGTAGCGACCTATAAACTGGCACTTGGACGGCTGGATACGGATTGATACCAACGCTGAAGATTGACAAGATCTTCGTCCGGCTGCAATTTGATCCACCGGGCAAAATCAACGGTAGCCAAAGCAGTAATGTCTGCCACGCTGAAGTGTTCACCGGCAACGTAATTCCTTCCCTCAAGCTCCTGATTCAGCCAGCTGAAAAACTCTACTGTACGCTTTTTCCCACGCTCGACTAACTCAGGAATCTGCGCGTGCTCATGTCTGCCGGCAAGTGCCCGATTGGCGAAAGATTTAGCCCGGTTACGGAACGCCTCGCCTACCGCTAAAAACCCTTCCTGCTCAATGCGCCAGTCGAGGTCAGCGATGAATCCACGCTCAAAGGGGTCACGACCCAACAACGGTGGTTCAGGATAGGTAAATTCCAGATACTGAATAATTCCAGCACTGCTGGTCAACCGCCGGCCATCATCCAGTACCAGAACTGGCACTGTACGATGTGGATTGGTTTTACTGAAGTCGTTAGAGTGTTGCTCAAGATTGGCCAGATCTACCTCAACAACCGGAATATCTACACCTTTTTCTGCAATAAACATTCTGACACGGCGTGGACTGGGTGCGGTTAAACAATCGTAGAACTTCATTTACCTGCTCATGGTTTTATCAAAGATATCCACACATTGAACCTGATTGCACGTTGCTAATCAAACCACTGCGTATGGCGGTCAATCAGCACACTGCTACAATCCATACGGCTCATTAATCCTGTTACCTCACTATTGAAGGAAAAACATGTTAAACACTTTTCGTACAGGCGTTGCGGTCAGTCTGATCGCTACCTTTGGTTTTGCCGGATCCGCTCTGTCAGAAACAGACCTCAGCGATGATCAGGCAAAGAAAAGCTACAGTCTGGGACTGATGATTGGTGATCGTATTACCAAACGCTATGGCGATCTCAACTACGAAGCCCTGATGGAAGCGATTCAAGCTCAGCACGAAGGCAAAGAAACCGCAATCAGCCTGCAGGATGCTCAAGCCGCACTTCAGGAATACGAGCAAAAGGCAGCTACCGAAAAAAGTTCGGCTGCAAAGGCGGAAGGAGAAAAATATCGCAAGGAAAATATGGCGCGCGAAAACGTTATGGTGACAGAGTCAGGTCTGCAGTACGAAGTGCTGACAGAAGGTAGCGGTAAAAAACCTGCCGCAACCGACCAGGTCAGCGTACATTACGTTGGAACATTAATTAATGGCAAGGAATTCGACAGCTCGATTGCACGCGGACAACCTGCAGAGTTCGGCCTCAATGGTGTCATTCCCGGTTGGACAGAAGGTCTACAACTGATGAGTGTTGGCAGCAAGTATCGGTTTGTGATTCCTTCGGATCTCGCCTACGGTGATCGTGGAGCCGGCAACGACATAGGCCCCGGCGAAACATTGATATTCGAAGTCGAACTTTTAGAAATCAAGTAGCTGCTGTACTTGCGTGAAACCACAGGAGACATTCGCTTTCCTGTGGTTCAAAAGCGCCTTATAGATGTCGTAAATAATCAATTCGGTCGGCAGTATGCGTGGTACTAATTGCGCTCCTCGCGGAGTATGAATGGTATGACCGAACGCAAGAAAAGATCTCGTCGCGGTGCACGCGCTGCAAAAATGGCCGAGCGCGCAACACCGCTGACAGCGGATGAAAGAGCCGTCAACCCCGGTATGACCGGTGGGCGCTACGCGCCGCTGTCAGGATCAGACGTTGAAAAAATAAACGAAGCCGTGATGAATGTGCTTGAAAACATCGGGTTGTCACAGGCAATACCCAGCTGTGTAGACGCCGTTGTAAAAGGCGGCGGCAGCTACCGCGATGGACGCCTGTTCTTTCCTCGATCACTGGTCGAAGACACCATCGCAAACTGTGCCAGAGGGTTTACCCTGCACGCACAGGATCCGGCTCACGATATCGATATCAGTGATTCCAAAATGTATTTTGGAACTGCCGGCGCTGCCGTGCATATTGTTGACGTGCATGGACGAGAATACCGCGATTCGACGCTTGCCGATCTTTACAACATCGCCCGTATTGTCGACAAGATGGATCATATTCACTACTTCCAGCGGTCAATCGTCGCACGCGACATGGTCGAACCGGATGATCTCGATCTAAATACACTCTACGCATCTATTAGTGGTACCAAGAAACACGTTGGCTCGAGTTGGGTATTACCGGAGCACGTCGATCAGGCGCTGAAACTGTTGCACCAGGTGGCAGGTTCAGAGAAAGCCTGGCGCGCTCGGCCCTTTGTTTCCATGTCATGTTGTTTTGTGGTTCCACCATTACGCTTCGCCGAAGACGCCTGCGCGTGTCTTGAATCGGCGGTTCACGGAGGTATGCCGGTACTTCTGCTCTCCGCAGGGCAAGCCGGAGCAACCAGCCCCGCGGCCATTGCAGGCTCAGTAGTACAGTCTGTTGCGGAGGTACTGGCCGGGCTTGTATACGTGAATATGCTCAAGCCGAAGCATCCTGCGATCTTCGGTACCTGGCCATTTGTTTCAGATTTACGGACGGGGGCGATGAGTGGCGGCAGTGGAGAACAAGCAGTATTGATGGCTGCCTGCGGCCAAATGGGCAGATACTACGATCTGCCAACCGGCGTTGCAGCAGGAATGGCCGACGCCAAACTGCCTGACGCGCAATCCGGCTACGAGAAAGGTTATACCGTAACACTGGCTGCACATTCGGGAGCGAATCTTATTTATGAATCCGCCGGCATGCACGCAAGTTTGCTGGGAGCCTGTCTTGAGAGCTATGTGATCGACAATGACATGCTGGGAGCGATCAACCGCACTGTGCGCGGTATTGATGTTAACGATGAAACACTTTCTATAGAAACAATGCGTGACGTCTGCGTTGACGGACCATTGCACTATCTCGGTCATCAGCAAACCATGCAGCTGATGCAAAAAGAGTATCTCTACCCGGAGCTGGGCGATCGCAACAGCCCGAAGGAATGGTATGAAAAAGATCGCCCTGAACTACTGGTTGAATCAACAAAACGGGTTAACGAAATTCTCGAACAACACTTCCCGGATCACATCGACAGCGAGCTCGATGCAAAACTGAGAGAGTCGTTTAACATATTACTGCCACGGGAAAACATGCAGCCTAAATAAAAAAAGACGCCACGAGGCGTCTTTTTTAAACTGTTACGGTGAGCAATGGTCAGCCGTTAGCTGCACGCTTGCGAGCCACACTGGGCCCCAGATCAAGGCCAAGCAAATAGTCTCTAAATTCTTCACCAACCTCATCATGCGCAAGGGCATACTCAACTTGCGCCTGTAAGTAACCAAGCTTGCTGCCGCAATCGAACCGCTTACCGATAAAGTTGTAGGCCAGCACACGCTGATTGCCCAACAGACGGGCAATTGCATCAGTTAACTGGATTTCATTACCGGCACCGCGCTCTTGCGTTTCAAGAAGCTCAAACAGCTTAGGGGTCAGTATATAGCGCCCGACAACGGCCAGGTTAGATGGCGCATCGGCCTGAGCTGGTTTTTCTACCATGCCGCGCACTTCATAAACGCGGTCGTCGGCGTCACGTGCGTCTACCACGCCATATTGATGCACTTCGTCCATTGGTACTTCCTGCACACCAAGAACCGAGCAATGCTGATAGTCGTAAACATCAACCATTTGGCTCAAAACGGGCTTTTCGTCCGAGGTAATCAGATCATCTGCCAATATCACGGCAAATGGTTCGTCACCAACAACCGGCTTGGCACACAGTACCGCATGGCCAAGGCCCAGTGCTTCTGACTGGCGAATGAACACACACTTCACTTCAGGCGGTAAGATTTCTCTGACGATGCGCAGCATCTTCTCTTTATTGCGCTCTTCCAGTTCGCGCTCGAGTTCGTATGCCGTATCGAAGTGGTCTTCGATAGAACGTTTGTTGCGCCCGGTAACAAAGATCAGAGTATCAATACCAGCCGCAACCGCTTCTTCGGCAGCGTACTGAATCAGTGGCTTGTCAACCACTGGTAGCATTTCTTTCGGATTTGCTTTTGTTGCCGGGAGAAACCTTGTTCCCATTCCTGCAACGGGGAATACCGCTTTTCTAATTGGCTTCATTATATTTCCGTGACGTTCCAGACCACTGTGGTTCGCAATCAACTTAAAACCAGACACGCTTCATGCCATCCGCTGATGCTTTTCAGCAACCAACAAATCCGTTTGCACATGAACACTTCGTACCCGAATAACAACACTGTACCGCAGCAGTCGGATCTTAGTAACCGCAGTCGCTCGGATTTTGCATTTTATGAATCTTTTGAAACACTGTGTAACGTCACCTCATTGACGCAACACCGCAATATAAATCACTGATCGACTATTACTGCAATTACGTGTCTTTAGTCATCTATGATTTTACGCACATTCACTTCTACAGTCGGATCGTGCCAACTGCGCTTACCACGTATCGCACACAACAACTCGTAGGGAATGGTACCCACACGATCAGCAATTTCATCAACAAGCAAACTGGCATGTCCCCATAGAGTGACCGGATAATCGATGGGAGGTGCAACTGATAACGCAGAAATATCAATACTCATAGAGTCCATCGATACCCGCCCAACAATAGTACAACGTCGATTGCCCAACATGACACAAGTACCCGCCGCGACCGTTCGCGGATAACCATCGCCATATCCTGCTCCCACAATCGCGATCTTTGTGGGTCCGGTGCACTCATAAGTGCCGCCATAGCCAACTCTGTCACCACGATTTAGTTCCCGGATGGCAATCACTGGTGCTGTCACACGCATCGCAGGCTGTAAACCAAAGTCGACTGATTGACTGGCTCTGGACTGGTACTCTAGTGGATCAGCCCCGTAGAGCATCAACCCGGGCCGCACCCAGTCAAAATGACTGTCGGGGCGATTTAGTAACGCAGCCGAGTTGGCCGCCGATCTATCTATTTCGGCACAGTCCTGCGGCACGTCGACTTTTCGAAATACCCGCAACTGTCGATCGGTGGAGATATCATCGCGCCGATCAGCACTGGCAAAGTGTGTTAACAGACCGGCAACGCGCACTCCCTTGTCTATTAAGACCGCGCAAACTTGTTTGATTTGTTCCGGCTTGAATCCCAACCGACCCATTCCAGAATCCACCTTTACCCAGCAAACAAGCGATGCTTTAGAGGTCTGCTTTGCTGTCAGCATCTCCAATTGCTCTGCGTGATGGATTACCGGCCACAACCCGCCCGCCCGACAATCGTTCAGTTGTTTTACCGAGTGGTACCCCTGCAGTACCAAAACCGGCTTTTGCTCCCCGGCGGCGCGAATCCCAACTCCTTCTGCAACATTGGCAACAGCGAAGGCATCGGATTCAGTGAGTGCCGGCAGAATTCTGGTCAGGCCGTGCCCGTAAGCGTCAGCTTTGACGACGCTGAATATCTTTTTACCCGGCGCATTGTCGCGGGCACGTTTTAAGTTGTGTCGGATCGCCGCCAGGTCGATGCTGATATTGACTTGCCTGTTGTCCCTGTCACTCATCTAGATCCTGAATTCCACCATAGTGTTCCGGAGCACCGTAGTGTTCAGGCGCATAGTTGTCAAAGCGCGTCCACTGACCGTTAAACGTCAATCGAACGCTGCCGGTAGGACCGTTACGTTGTTTGCGGATAAGAATTTCCGCTGTGCCCTTGTCAGGTGAGTCGGGGTTGTACACTTCATCCCGGTACACAAATGCAATCACATCTGCGTCCTGCTCAATCGCTCCAGATTCACGCAAATCCGACATAATAGGTCGTCTGTCAGGACGATTCTCCAGGCTGCGATTGAGCTGCGATAAAGCTATCACCGGCACCGACAATTCTTTTGCCAATGCTTTCAGTGAACGGGATATTTCAGAAATCTCAGTTGCCCGGTTCTCGGCACGGTTACCGGTTTGCATCAGCTGAAGATAGTCAATCACCACCAAACCGATGCCTCCTTGCTCACGTGCCAGTCGACGGCAGCGGGCGCGTACTTCAGTGGGTGACATTGCCGGTGTTTCATCAATAAAAATCCGGCTGTGCTGGTGCAATATGTTGGTTGCCGAGGTAATTCGCGCCCAGTC